>JBJERT010000383.1:0-2490 GCA_051882435.1 Faecalibacterium sp. | reverse complement strand
GATTTGTGAACTGCTCTATCCCAGATTGCGGGCAAAGCTCTGCGCGGTACAAAAAGCGATTTGGAGATTATAGCCGCCGGTATAGGCATCCACATCCAGCACTTCGCCCGCAAAGTACAGTCCCAGCGCTTTTTTGCTTTGCATCGTGCGGGGGTCCACCTCCCGCACCGATACACCGCCCGATGTAATAACAGCATGGGCCAGATCGCCCCGCGCGTCGATGGGAACGCGCCAGTGCTTGCACAAGCGGACCAGCTCGCGCTTTTGTTCGCGGGTGATCTGGTTGGCGCGGGTCGCCGGGTCGATGCCCCAGCGCTCCACCATCACGGGCTGCATGCTCGAGGGCAGCAGCTTGACCAGCGCCCCCTGTGCGGCGTGATTGGCCAGCAGGCCAAAATCCCGGGTCACGCGGTCATAAAGCTGCTCCTCGGTGAGGGCGGGCTTGAGGTCGATCTCCGCATAGTAGCGGTGTTTTTTCATGTCGCCCAGATGACTGGACGCGCTCAACGTCAGCGGGCCGCTGATGCCGAAATGGGTGAACAGCATCTCGCCCTGTTCGTCAAAGATGGGTTTCCCGTCCTGATACAGGGTCAGGACCACATTTTTGAGCGAGAGGCCCATCATCTTTTTGCAGTCCGGGTCATGGCTCACAAGGCTGACAAGGCTGGGCACCGGTTCCACGAGGGTATGGCCTGCCTGCTGCGCCAGACGGTAGCCGTCGCCGGTGGAGCCGGTAGTCGGGTAGCTCACGCCGCCGGTGGCCACGAGCACCGCGTCCGCCCGGTACTCCCGTCCCGAAGCTCCCCGCACACCCACGCACCGCAGCGCCGGGCCGGGCTTTTTCTTGGGCGGGTCGGTTGCCTCGGGCTGAGGCAGTGGTTCCAGCAGGAGTTTCTTTGCCCCGTCGAACACCAGTTCCGCATCGGCGGCATAGCGCAGCAGCGCCTGCCGGATATCCTCCGCACGGTCGGACACCGGGAACACCCGCCGCCCGCGCTCCACCTTCAGCGGCACGCCCAGCCCCTCGAACAGCTCCATGGTCCGCGCGGGCGGGAACGCGCTGAGGGAGGAATACAGAAAGCGCGGATTCGTGCGCACATGGCGCAGAAATTCCTCCGCGGGGCAGTCGTTGGTCAGGTTGCAGCGGCCTTTGCCTGTCACCAGCAGCTTCTGCCCCGGCTTGTCGGTATGTTCGAGCACCGTCACCTGATGCCCCTGCTGCGCGGCTGCGCCCGCCGCCATCAGACCCGCCGCGCCCGCGCCCACGATCACCACTCTGGCCATGCGCATCCCTCCTGCTTGCCGTGTGGATTTTGGGGTTTTGCGTCGAAACGCATTCTTTTGTTATCTTACCAGAATCCCGTCCCAAAAGCAATCCAAGTTCCCCGACAGTTTTTGGACAGAGGTCGTTTTTTCGGCGGGGAAATACAGGAAAAAGAGAGCGGCCGCCCTCTGCGGGCCGCCGCTCCCCGGAACCAGGACCATTTAATTTGCATTCAAAATGGACAGTGGGTCGAGATACGTTCCTTCTTTCAGGACTTCGAGGTGGATGTGGCTGTCCTCGGCGCATTCACAGGCGATGTTCCCAGCTTCTCCCAGCTCCTGCCCGACTTCCACGGTGTCGCCCGCCTTCACTTCCAGGTCGTCCAGACCGCACAGCCGCCAGGTACGGCCCTTGTCATCTTCCAGCGAGACCACCACGCCCCAGTTGCCTTCTTCGCCCACAGAGGTCACCTTGCCCGCCACCGGAGCGCAGACATCCTCGCCTTTCTGGCAGGCATAGTCTACGCCGTTGTGGGTGCGCCAGTCGCCCAGCGTTTTGCTGTATACCAGCTCATCGCCGCTGAAGGCGTTTAGTACGCGTCCAGAGACGGGCCGCGTGGAAGCAGGCGCAGCTGAACTGCTGGCAGGCGAGGATTCGACGCGCAGCGCAGAGGGTTCGGATACCGAACCAGAGCCAGACGCCGCACCAGAAGAGGACTCCCGCGGCGCAGAGGATGCGGGTTTGGGAACATTGGCCACGCTGTTTGCGGCCGGGGCGGTCTGCTCTTGCCATGTTTGTGCCTCCTCGTCGGTCTCAGGGTCCGGGATGCCCTCGTCGATGCCCGGGGCGGTCTGTTCGCGGGCCGGGGCTGTCTCATCCAGTCCGCTCAGGTCCTCCTCGAGCCGGCTGCGAATGGCCCGCACGGCCCATACGCCCGCGACGGCCGCCGCCAGCAGGCAGGCCGCCATTGCCAGCGCAAAGCCCCTGCCCCGCAAAAACTTTCTGAGTTGATCCATCTTCGTTACTCCAATCCATCGTTTGTGTACGGGTTGCCGTTCCTGCTCTTAGTTTGAGGCAGGCCGCGGCGGTTTATTCAATCGAGTACGCAAAAAGTGGACACGAGGGGTTTTGTTCCTTTTTTGAAAAAAAAGGAACCTAAAAAACTTTTCAATCGCAAAACGCATTCGCGTTTTGCAGGAGGGTGTTATGGGAGCCGGAAGTAAGGC
>JBJERT010000382.1:0-2492 GCA_051882435.1 Faecalibacterium sp. | reverse complement strand
CCACCGATGTGGCTTTTTGTCAAGCTCTTTTTTTGAGGTTTTTTGAAGTTTTTCGACCTCTCAGAGAAGCGTTTGTTCTCTGTCGCTTGGCGCTCAAGTATAATACCATGGCTCCGGCCGAATGTCAACACCTTTTTTCAAATTTTTCCCGATTTTTTGCGCCGGTGCAAAACGCTTGAGTTTTGGGCGTGCTTGTCGTATAGTATAATTACATTATAAGTCAAAAGGAGCCTGTACCATGATCCTGACCGTCAACATTGGAAACACCCATATCACGATCGCCGGATATGAGCAGGGCGCGCTGCGCTTCAGCGGGCGGCTGCACTCCGACGCTGCCGCCACGGTGGACGAATACGCCATGGGACTGCTCCAGCTCCTTTCGCTGCACCACGCCCAGCCGGAGCAGATCGAAGGCGGCATCCTGGGCAGCGTGGTCCCGCCGCTGACCGGGCGGGTGCTGTCGGCGCTGCGGATGCTCTGCCCCGCGCGCATCCTGACGGTAGGACCGGGGCTGAAAAGCGGCATCAAGCTGCGGCTGGACAATCCCGCCCAACTGGGCGCCGAGCTGCTGTGCGGCGCGGTGGCCGCCCTGGACGACGGGCCTGCGCCTATGGTCATCATCTCCGCCGACACGGCCATTTCGATGATGGCGGTCAATGCGCGTCAGGAGCTGGTGGGCGGCGTGATCCTGCCCGGGCCGCAGCTCTCGCTGGGCGCGCTGGTCAAAAATACCGCGCAGCTCCCGCAGGTCGACCTTTCGGAGCCTGCGCCCCGCTCCGTTCTGGGCAAGAATACTGCCGCCTGCCTCCAGACCGGCTTCGTGCTGGGCACCGCCAGCCTGCTGGACGGTCTGGCGCAGCGCTTTTGCGCCGAGCTTGGCCCCGAGACACGGTTTTATGCCACCGGCAGCCTGCCCCGCACCATCCGCGAGGCCTGCCGCACGCCGATCCTCTACCGGGAAACGCTCGTTTCGGACGGGCTTTACCGCATCTGGCAGCGCAACCGCAAAAGCTGACGCGGCGCGTCATGCCGCGGTTTTGTCAAAAATACGCATCTGCTGTTTGTACACATGGACGAAATAGAGTACTTCCCCGATGGCGGTGAGGACCCAGGAACAGGGGAACACAAGGTACAGCGCCGGGATCGTATGGAAGTGGGCGAACACGGTGTAGACCCAGACCACGCGGAAAACGCAGGAGCCAAGGATGACCAGGACCGTGGGCACGACGGTGCGTCCCAGCCCGCGGGAGGCGGCCATGGTGCAGTCCATGAAGGCCGAGATGCAGTACGCGCAGCCCATGACGGTCAGGCGCTTCATGCCGGCCTCCACGACGGCGGCCTCCGCCGTGAACAGCGAGAGGAACGCCGGGCCGAACGCCACCAGCCCCACGCCCAGCACCAGCCCGATGCCGAAGGAATAGGCCAAACTGATGAAGTAGCTTTTCCGCACCCGTTCCACCTTGCCCGCGCCGTAGTTCTGGCTCATGAAGCTGGAACACGCTGTATAGAATGCCGCCATGGCGTCGTAGACCAGCGCGTCCGCGTTGGCGGCGGCGGAGTTGCCCTTGACCATCGTGGAGTCAAAGGAGTTGACGCCCGCCTGCACGAACAGGTTCGCGATGGAGAACACCGCCGTCTGGCATCCCGCCGGGATGCCCAGCTGGAGGATGCGCCGGGTCGTGGCGGGGTCCAGCCGCAGTTCGCCGCGGCGCAGGCCATAGCAGTCCTGCACCCGGGCCAGCGCCCGCAGGATGAGCACCGCCGAAAGGCTCTGGGACAGCACGCTGGCCAGCGCCACGCCCGCCACGCTCAGGCGGCAGACCACCACGAAAAACACGTTCAGAAGGATGTTCACCGCGCCCGCTGCCGACAGGAAAAGCAGCGGTTTTTTCGTGTCGCCGATGGCGCTGAAGACCGCGTTGCCGAAATTATAGACTGCCATGGCGGGCAGGCCCAGAAAATACAGGCGCAGATACAGCACCGCTCCGGGCAGCAGGTCCTCCTTGGTGTTCAGCAGCCGCAGCAGACCGGGGCTGGACAGCTCGCCCACCGCCAGCAGGACAGCGCCCACCGCCAGGCTCACCAGCAGCGCCGAGTGGACCGTGGTGCTCACGTCCCGGGGCTGCTGCGCGCCGTAGAAGCGCGCCACCAGCACGTTGATGCCGCCGCCCAGGCCGATGAGAAAGCCCGTGAACAGCGTGACGAAGATGCTGGTGGAGCCGACCGCGCCCAGCGCCGTCGACCCGGCGAACCGCCCGACCACCGCGATATCGGACATGTTGAACAGCACCTGAAGCAGGTTGGAAGCTACCAGCGGCAAACTGAACAGCAGGATCTGCCGCCCCAGCGGCCCCTGCGTCAAAGAGGATACAGACGATCTCATAGAGGACAAAGCTCCTTTTCCCATTTTCACCAAAGCACACCGCGCTGCCCGCGGCACCGGTTTCTATTATAAGGTGCTTTTTTTGATTTTCAAGAGCGGAGGGGAACGG
>JBJERT010000381.1:0-2525 GCA_051882435.1 Faecalibacterium sp. | reverse complement strand
ACGTCGATGAAGGCCACCTCGCCGCCCTTTTTCTGCGCTTCGGCCAGGATATGCAGGGCGAGCGTGGTCTTGCCGCTGGATTCCGGTCCGAACACCTCGATGATGCGCCCGCGGGGCACACCGCCCACGCCCAGCGCCAGGTCGAGGCCCAGACTGCCGGTGGAGATGGAATCCACCTGCATCCCGACATTCTCGCCCAGCTTCATGATCGCGCCCTTGCCGAACTGCTTTTCGATCTGGGCCAGCGCGGTGGCCAGCGCGTCCTTTTTGGCGGCCGGTTCGGTCTTTTGCGTTGCAGCTACGACGTTGTTGTTCTGATTTTTTGCCATGCTGTATTGCTCCTTTTATCTTGTCTGCCCGCCGCGGGCGGGAGGCTGTCTGTACTTCGTCCGCTTATAGTATACCACAGTCCTGAAATATTACAACAGGAAGTTGTTACATTTTCCCAGTTTTTTCGGGCCTTCGGGCCGTGATACAGCGGTCATTCCCGCCAAGATCCTTCCGGCAGGTGATGTCTGTCCACCCCTGCGCGGCCAGCAGCGCGGTCACAGCGGCGCGCTGCTGCCAGCCGATCTCCAGTACCAGCGCGCCGCCGGGGCGCAGAGCCTGCTGGTAGTGTTCCGCAAGAGCGCGGTAAAATACGAGGCCGTCCTCCCCTGCCTCCAGCGCCATGGCCGGCTCCTGCGCCACCTCCGGCTGGAGCTGGCTCATCTCGGCGGCGGTGAGGTAGGGCGGGTTCGAGACGATGAGGTCCAGCTCCCCTTCCGGCAGGCTTTTCCAAAACGAAAAGAGGTCGGCCTGCACGGCATCCGCCGCGGGGGCAGGCGCGAAGGCAGAGGACACGAGGGTGTCCTCGCTTCTGCCACCGGGCAGAGACAGACGGATGTTTTTTTCCAGATAGGCGAAGGCCTCCGGGCTTTTTTCCACGCAGGTGACCTGCGCGTCCGGGCACAGGCGCTTGACCCCCAGCCCAAGGCATCCGGTGCCCGCGCAGAGGTCCAGCACCCGGGGCGCGCGCACGCCTGCCAGAAGCTGGGCCGCGTTCTCGGCCACGACCTCGGTATCCGCCCGCGGGCAGAGCACTCCCGGCCCCACGGCCAGCTCGAAGTCCAGAAACGGCCAGGTCCCGCAAAGATATTGCAGCGGTTCCCGGGCGGCGCGGCGGGCGCACAGGGCGTTCAACGCTTCGGATTCTTCTTCCGAAAGCGGGCGGTCGCTCAGGCGGGGGTCCCGTCCGGTGGCCAGACGGAACAGCTCCCGCGCGTCAAAGTCCGCATCGGGGCAGCCCGCGGCTTCCAGCGTCCGGCGCACCTGCGCCACTGCGGCGCGGGGCGTTACCATCTGCCCTCCTCCCGGTCCTCGGGCAGAACGGGCGTGATGGCCGCGATGGCGATTTCTATCATGCTGTCGTCCGGCTCGAACACCGTGAGATGCTGCACCCAGATGCCGGGCTGGCGGATGATGCGGGTGGCCAGATTGTCCGACCTGCCGCACCACTTGAGCAGCTCATAGCTGATGCCCATGACCAGCGGCAGGAGCAGCAGCTTGAACACCACCCGCAGGCTCGTGCTGCTCCAGGGCAGCACGCTGTACAGAAAGACGCTGACGATGACGACCAGGATCAGGAAGCTGGTGCCGCAGCGCGGATGGAAGCGGGAGTATTTGCGGACGTTTTCCACGGTCAGCTCCTCGCCCGCCTCATAGCAGGCGATGGTCTTGTGCTCTGCGCCGTGATACTCGAACACGCGGTGGATCTCCTTCATCCGGGAGATAAGGACCATGTAGGCGAGGAAGATGGACACCTTGAGCACGGCTTCCAGAATGACCCGGGGCCAGCGGCCCAGCTCCACGAAGTGGCCGACGCCGCCCACCAGCAGCGTGGGGATCACGGTGAACAGGACGATGGCCAGCAGTCCGCCGAACACCGCAGCCGCGGCCAGCAGAGCGTCCTCGGCTTTTTTGCCCAGATGCTCGCCGACCCACTTTTCAAAGGCGCTTTCTTCCTCCTCGGGGTCGTAGTCGTCGCCCATGCTCACCTGTGCAGAGTACATCATATAGCGGTAGCCCACGATGAGGCTCTCGATCATGGAGATCGCGCCGCGGAGGATGGGGATCTTTGTCCACACGCTGCGCCGGGAGGCCGGTTCGATTTTGGTTTCGATGCTGCCGTCCGGCTTGCGCACAGCGCAGCAGGTCCTGCGGGGACCGCGCATCATGATGCCCTCCATCAGGGCCTGACCGCCAATGGAGGTCTTGAAGCATTCGTTGCATTTTTTTTCAGAGTGGTTCATTTTTGCTCCTTTTTGTTTTTTCTTTTTGTTCCTTTTTGAAAAAAGGAACCGAAAAACTTTTTACTGCGCCCATCGCTTTACGCGATGGGCGGGAAGGTATATTGGGCAGACGGGAGACGGGCGGCACCGGTTTGCGCGCTCCCGCGCGCGGGGGCTGCGCCCTCGTTGCAGCAGGGCGGTTCTTGGCTCTCCCTTTGGGAGAGCTGTCACGGCGCAGCCGTGACTGAGAGGGCG
>JBJERT010000380.1:0-2533 GCA_051882435.1 Faecalibacterium sp. | reverse complement strand
CCCCCTATGTCTCGATTCTCTCACTGGCTCAAAAAGAACTGGGAACTGCTCTCGTATCTGGTGTTCGGCGTGCTGACCACGCTGCTGAATCTTGTGCTGTACGCGGTGTTCAGCCGCCTGTTCGGCTACGAAGCCGCGAACAGCTGGGGCAATGTGCTGGCCAACGTGCTGTGCATCCTGTTTGCCTACGCCACCAACCGGGCCTTTGTGTTTGCCAGCAAAACCAGAGGCCGGGCGGCGCTGGCAGAGTTCTGCAAATTCGTCACCTGCCGCCTGGGTACGCTGGTGCTGGACGCGGTCGTTATGCTGGTGGGCGGCAACCTGCTGGCCGCACAGGGCACCGCGCTGATGGAAGGGCTGCTGGACCGAGTGGCGCTCTGGTCAGTGGCCGTCGTCACGTCGGCTTCGGTCGGCATCATTGGCGGAGCAGACGGTCCTACGGCTGTTTTTGTGACCGGAACCACCTCCGCCGCACAGTCGCTGTGGGGAATGACGGTCAAGGTGTTCTCCAATGTCCTTGTCATCGTGCTGAACTATGTGTTCAGCAAGCATCTCATCTTCCGCAAAAAGTCCTGAGCCTGCCTCGGCGGGCTTTGGCGATAAAACGAATCGTTTTTTGGAGGTACGGTTTTATGAAACGTGGTTTGAAAGGTTTTGCATTCCTTGTTTCCGGTCTGGTCCTGGGTATCATCGGCGCCACGGTGTCCGCTACGGCCATCGTTCTGAGCGCAGTGGGCATGGCGAAGGTCCACCGCGCCAGCAAGGACTGAGCAGGCAGGAGGTGGCAGGCATATGACCCGCGAAGAGATCCTGTCCCATGTGGACCACACCCTGCTCAAGCCTGAGGCTACCTGGCCCCAGATCCGGGAGCTGTGCGATGAGGCTGTGGCCAACCACACCGCATCCATCTGCATCAACACCTGTTATGTCAAGCAGGCGGTCGAGTATCTGGCCGGGCGCATCCCGGTGTGCTGCGTGGTCGGTTTCCCTCTGGGCGCAATGGATACCGCGTCCAAGGCGTTCGAGGCGAAAACGGCCATCGAGAACGGCGCGGAAGAAGTGGATATGGTCATCAACATCGGCCGCCTCAAGAACGGCGAGTATGACGCGGTGCGCGAGGATATCCGCGCCGTCAAGCAGGCTGTGGGCAGCCATGTGCTCAAGGTCATCATTGAGACCTGCCTGCTGACCGATGCCGAAAAGGAAAAAATGTGTGACCTCGTGTGCGAGGCGGGCGCGGACTATATCAAGACCAGCACCGGATTTTCCACCGCGGGCGCGACCTTCCACGACATCGAGCTGTTCGTGCGCTGTGTGCGGGGCCGATGCAAGGTCAAGGCGGCGGGCGGCATCTCCACGGTCGAGGACATGGAACGCTTCCTGGCTCTGGGCGCGGACCGTCTGGGCACCTCCCGCGCGGTCAAGCTGCTGAACGGCGAGGCCGCCAGGGGCTATTGATTTTTCATCAGATTCGGCGGAACGTCTAAAAAGACGGACTTCCTTCTTGACAATCTGACGAAGGAATGCTAAACTATCCTCACAACTGAATACCGACTTATCAAGAGTGGCAGAGGGGACAGGCCCTGTGAAGCCCGACAACCTGCGCGCAATGCGTAAGGTGCCAAATCCTGCGGGAAACCGGAAGATAAGAGTGCAACGCTCGGAGCCTTCGGGTCCCGGGCGCTTTTTTCTCTCCCAAACCTTGATGGAACGTGTAGGAAGCTGGAACGCATCACATTTTGACAGCCCCTAAGGAGGACAAAGACCCTATGGCAAGACATCTGTTCACCTCGGAATCCGTGACCGAGGGCCATCCCGATAAGATCTGCGACCAGATCTCGGACGCCATCCTGGACGAGATCCTGACCCATGACCCCGACGCCCGCGTGGCCTGCGAGACCTGCGCTTCCACCGGCCTCGTCCATATCATGGGCGAGATCACGACGAGCTGCTACGTCGATTTTCAGAAGATCGTGCGCGAGGTCGTGGCCGAGATCGGCTATACCCGCGCGAAGTTCGGCTTTGATGCCGACACCTGCGCGGTCATTTCCAACATCGACGGCCAAAGCCCCGACATCGCCCTGGGCACCAACGACGAAGTGGGCGGCGCGGGCGATCAGGGCATGATGTTCGGCTATGCCTGCACCGAGACCCCCGAGCTGATGCCCATGCCCATCAGTCTGGCCCACAAGCTGGCCAAGCGCCTGACCGCCGTGCGCAAGAGCGGCGAGATGGAATATCTGCGCCCGGACGGAAAGAGCCAGGTCACAGTGGAGTATGTGGACGGCAAGCCGGTCCGCGTGGACACGGTGGTCATCTCCAGCCAGCACAGCGAGGCCGTGAGCATGGAGCAGCTCCGCGCCGACGTGATGGAGAAGGTCATCAAGGCGACCATCCCGGCAGAGCTTCTGGACGAGAACACGAAGTATTTTATCAATCCCACCGGGCGCTTCGTCGTGGGCGGCCCGCAGGGAGACACCGGCCTGACCGGCCGCAAGATCATCGTGGACACCTACGGCGGCTATGCCCGCCA
>JBJERT010000379.1:0-2537 GCA_051882435.1 Faecalibacterium sp. | reverse complement strand
CGCGTTTCAGTAGAGCGAACTTGGCTCCCCCTCTGGGCAACGGCGACGACCGCGGCCAGAGGCCGAAACAGGGAGGAGCTGTTGGGGCCGCGCTCTGATTTTTATGAGGCCGCTCAAGGCCGAAATAAAAATCAGCAAAGCGCAACCCGTACGCTGGCGCGCAGCGCCTGAGAGGGCGACCTTCACGCACTTCGCGCAAAAAATGATTTCTATGTGACACTCAAATGGCAGCAGTCCAAACCGCTCCCCTCTGATAAATTCCGACGGCGCAGCACATACTACCGGCAGACGATGAAAAAGGAGAGGGACAGGCGCATGGAACAGGCAGACGGAGCACGTCGGGCAGCTCGGCTTCGGCATAGGCTGCGGCTGGCTGCGGCATATCTGGCGGTCGCGGCCGCGATCGCTCTGGGCTGGCTCTACGCCAGCCTACCGGATCAGGTTTATCTGGAGCCGGGCCAAACGCTGACTCTCCCCCGTTTTGCTTGGGTCCAGCCGTTGGGGAGCCGCGGAAGCAGGAATGTTGCCAGCACCCGGGCGGTGGGCAGCTATCAGGCGACCCTGACGCTGGGCGGCTGGTTCCCCATCAAAACCGTGCGCGCCATCGTGACGGACCGTCCCAGCGTAAAGGTCTGTGGAACGCCCTTCGGCGTCAAAATGTTTTCAGAGGGCGCGTTGGTCGTCGGCTTTTCCGACGTGAATGTTGCGGGCGGCACCGCAAACCCTGCCAAAGAGGCGGGGCTTCGGCTGGGCGATCGGGTCATCTGCATCGGCCAGACCCCCACGCAGGACAACGATGCCGTGCGCGCCGCCCTGGATTCTTCCCGCGGCCAGAGCCTGGAGGTCATTTTCGTGCGGGACGGTGAGCAGATCCAGACCACTCTCACGCCTGTGTGGGACGAGTCGGCATCCCAGTGGCGGGCCGGGATGTGGGTGCGGGATTCCTCGGCGGGCGTAGGGACATTGACCTTTGTGGAGGAAGAACTGGGTGTTTTTGCGGGGTTGGGGCATCCCATCAGTGACAGCGACACCGGAAAGAGCATCGCGCTGCGGTCGGGAGAGATCGTCCCCTGCCAGATCGTGGGGTGCACAGCCGGGACGGTAGGCAGCCCGGGAGAACTGAAAGGGCGGTTCCTCAGCTCCCACGCCATTGGGATCATCCGCGTCAACGGGGCAAATGGCGTCTACGGAACCACCCGCGGGCAGTTTGAGGGCACACAGATGGAAGTTGCATTTGCGCAGGAGGTGGAGACGGGCGAAGCCGAGATCTGGGCGACCGTTTCCGGCGAGGCGGCCCGCGCTTATCGGGTCATCATCGAGCGCGTCAGCGACGCCGACCCACAGCGCAATATGGTAGTACGGGTCGTGGACCCGGACCTGCTTGCCCAGACAGGCGGCATCGTG
Organism: Faecalibacterium sp.; assembly: GCA_051882435.1. Taxonomy (GTDB): domain Bacteria; phylum Bacillota; class Clostridia; order Oscillospirales; family Ruminococcaceae; genus Faecalibacterium. Next base: position 1,133 of record JBJERT010000379.1, on the reverse strand, counting down.
CAGGGTATGAGCGGCAGTCCGATCGTGCAAAACGGCCGTCTGGTGGGAGCCGTGACCCATGTTCTGGTCAACGACCCCACCCGAGGCTATGCCATTTTTGCTCAGACCATGCTGGAGCAGGCCGAGCAGGTGGCGGAGAGCCGGGCCGCCGCCTGAACAGGGAGAAATCCGCCAGAAAGTATAAAAAGGAAATAAGAAATTCGTTCTGAAATTCTAAAATATGTCAATTTTTACCGTTGAACATTCTGGAAAAATATGGTAAAATCCATAGTGTTAAGGGAACTGCACACATTGGAGGAAAGAACGATGGACAAGATCAAATTTTTGATGTCGGATACCGGCGCGGATGTGACAGCAGCCTGCCGAGAGGCCCTGGAACAAAAGGGCGTTGAGGTGACGGTGGTAGAAAAAGATGGCACACGGGTGTTGCAAAAGATGCTGGCAGTACATCCACAGGTAGTATTGCTGGACGCTTTCATGCCAGGGCTGGATGCATTGGCTGTCAAGCAGCGTTACAACGCTGCGGGGGAACGCCACACCTCCTTTTTTGTCACGGGTGCTTTCCAGAGCGAGGAAATGGTACAGGAACTTCTGGACGAAGGGTTTGCCTATTATTTTGTGAAGCCTTTCGACGAAAATGTCCTGGCCAGCCGGGTGCTCAAGGTAGCGCTCGGGCAGGAAAAGCACATCCTCAACACCAGCGTTGACAGTGACGAGTTGACTGTGACCGAGATCCTGCACCAGATCGGTGTTCCGGCGCATATCAAGGGCTATCAATTCCTGCGGGATGCCATTTTGCTCACAATGAACGAGCCGGAATACATCAATGCTGTAACAAAGCGTCTGTATCCTGAGATCGCCAAACGAAATGGGACGACCGCCAGCCGGGTCGAGCGCGCGATCCGCCATGCGATCGAGGTCGCCTGGGACCGTGGCGATGTGGATACCTTGAACAGTTATTTTGGCTATACGATCCACAATCTGCGCGGCAAACCCACCAATTCGGAGTTTATCGCCATGATCGCGGATAAGATGCGGCTGGAAAAGCGTCAGCGCATTGGCTGAGCGCGCAGGAGGGAACGCGGGGGATTTGTCCCTTTTTGAAAAAAGGGACCGAAAAACTTTTCAGTCGC
>JBJERT010000378.1:11184-12375 GCA_051882435.1 Faecalibacterium sp. | reverse complement strand
TGTCCTTAGAGATGTGCTCTCACATAGGCGCGGGCCATGCGGTCGCACTCGTATACGTCGGCAAGGGTATAGTCACCGCCGAAGGAATCACTGTCCACCACGGCCTCCACCAGACGGCCGATATCCAGGAAACCGATCTTATCCTCCAAAAAGAGCTGGACAGCCTCCTCATTGGCACCATTGGCGGCGCAGGGACCAAGCCCGCCTTTGCGGATCGCTTTTTTACAGGCGGCAAGGCAGCGGAAAGTCTCCTCGTCCGCCACGTCGAAGGTCAGCACCTTGAGCGCCGCGAAATCCAGCTCCGGCACCGTGCCCGGGACCCGTCTGGGATAGGTCAGAGCATATTGGATGGGGATACGCATATCCGGCACGCCCAACTGCGCGATGACGGAGTTATCACTGAACTGCACCGCCGAGTGGATGATGCTCTGGCGCTGGACGACGATCTGGATCTTTTCGGGGGGCAGGCCGAACAGCCACACGGCCTCGATCAGCTCCAGACCCTTGTTCATGAGAGTCGCGCTGTCGATGGTGATCTTGGCGCCCATGTTCCAGTTGGGATGGCGCAGGGCATCGGCCTTGGTCTTGCCCCGCAGCTCCTCGGTCTTCATACCGAAGAACGGGCCGCCCGATGCGGTGAGCAGGATCTTGGTCAGGCTTTTGGCGCTCTCCTTATCCTGTAGACACTGGAAAATCGCGGAGTGCTCGCTGTCCACCGGCAGGAGCTTCACGCCGCTGCGGGCCACGGCCTGCGTGACAAGGTGGCCGCCGGTGACGAGGCTCTCTTTATTGGCCAGGGCCAGGTCATGGCCGCTCTCCACCGCGGCAAGGCTCGCTCCCAGCCCCGCGATGCCCACCACGCTGTTCAGCACCACGTCCGGCCCATCCAGTGCGGCGAGCTGCCGCAGTCCCTCCGGGCCGGTCAGGAGCCGCGGCGCATCGGCGCGGCCTGCCAGCGCGGCGTCCAGCGCCGCGGCTGCGGCGGGGTCGGTCATGCAGACATAGCGGGGGTGAAATTCCTCGATCTGGCGCAGGACTGCCTCCACCTGCCGGTGCGCCGACAGGCCAAACACCTCATAGCCCTGTGTGCGGATAACGTCCAGACTCTGGGTGCCGATGGAGCCGGTGGAACCCAGAAGCGTGATCTTTTTGCTCATGGCAGTGTCCTTTCTGGTCAATGATAAAAGACGA
>JBJERT010000378.1:0-11084 GCA_051882435.1 Faecalibacterium sp. | reverse complement strand
AAGCGTGATCTTTTTGCTCATGGCAGTGTCCTTTCTGGTCAATGATAAAAGACGAAGGTGATCGCCATGGTCACGAAGGGCGCAATAAACATCACGCTGTCAAAGCGGTCCAGAATGCCGCCGTGCCCCGGGAAGATCGTTCCATAATCCTTGATGCCGCATTGGCGCTTCACCACGCTGGCGAACAGATCGCCGTAGATCCCCAGCACCGCGGCAACGCAGGCCAGCAGCGCAATGAGCACATACATCATACCGCTGATATCCGGCCGGGTGAGGATCGTGGTGCGGTGGGCGACCACCGCATAGCCCAGCGTGACCAGCACACCGAACAGCATCGTGCCCAGTACGCCGCCGATCGCGCCCTCCACCGTCTTTTTAGGGCTGACTACCGGGCAGAGCTTGTGCTTGCCGAAGGCGCGCCCCACAAAATAGGCGCAGGTATCCCCGCCCCAGGCAAAACACAGAATGAGAAGGATAAAGAAAATGGCGTCATAGCCATATTTTTCGACAGGCAGCAGGCCTTTGAGCCAGATGAACGAGAAGAAGCAGAAGATCACGATGCCCGAAAACATGACCAGGCCGCTGGCCTTCTGATAACTGATGGTACCGTTGCGCACCACAAGATAGATGGCATAGAACACCACCACTGCAAAGGTGGCCGCCATGATCCAGCGCCGGATATGGCCATAGCTGGACAGCATGATGAGCAGCGTATACGGCACCAGCACCGCATACAGCGGCCAGTCGCGCTTCTCGAAGCCGAGAGCAGCGTAGATCTCGTGGACAGCGATCAGCGTGATCGCGGCCACCACAAGGTTGAAGATCACAGTGTCGAAGGTGAACAGCACCCCGATCAGCACGAGGATGCCCACAAAAGCGGTGATGATTCGAGTCTTCATATAGATCAATTCTCCTTTAACTGTCCCGGAGCCTGTACGGGCCTGCGGCGCGGGGAATACCGCACCGACCGGGCTGCAACCTGTCCCTGTGCAGAAGGGTATGACTGCGGCAGCTCGTCAGCCGAGAATGATATCACAGTCCGCCGAACCGGCGCGAGCGCGTGTTGAACTCCATGATGGCGGCATCCAGATCGCTGCGGGTGAAATCTGGCCACAGAACGTCCATTTCCACCAGCTCCGAATAGGCCGCCTGCCACAGCATGAAGTTGGACAGGCGTTTTTCCCCGCTGGGGCGCAGGATGAAGTCGGGGTCCTTCTGCCCGTGGGTATACATCTCAGCGCTCATGCGCTCCTCGGTGATCTCCTCGGGGCGGAGTTTTCCTTCCGCGGCCTGCCGCGCCAGCGCCTGCGCCGCGCGCACGATCTCCGGCCGACCGCCGTAGTTGATGGCGATATTGATGACCATTCCGGTCTTGGCGGCGGAATCCGCCTCCAGCTTGTTCATCAGCCGCTGGAGCCGGGGGTCCAGCACGCTGCGGTCCCCCAAAAAGCAGATGCGGATATTGCGGCTCTCATAGTCGAAGGCTTTGACCAGATAATCGCCGAACAGCCGCATGATGGCGCTGACTTCCTCCATCGGGCGCTTCCAGTTCTCGGTAGAAAAGGCGTAGAAATACACGGACGACACGCCCAGCTCGTCGCAGTAATCCGCGATGTCCTGAAAGACCTCCGCGCCCTTTTTATGCCCGGCCGTGCGGGGCAGGCCCCGGCTCCTGGCCCAGCGGCCATTGCCGTCCATGATGATACCGATGGACAGGCCCTCGGCAAATCCTTTGGGATGCTCCATTGTGCTTCTCCTGTGTTTCTTTTGTCCTTATCACATCTGGAAAAAAGTGCCGCGCACTTTCTTGCAGCGCACGGCACCCTCTTCCGGCCAGTCAGGACAGCTCAGACGGACATGATCTCCTTCTGCTTTTCCTCAACTGCGGCGTCGATGTTCTTGATATATTTATCGGTCAGCTTCTGGACTTCTTCTTCCATGGTCTTCTGGGAGTCCTCGGTCAGCTCGCCGGCCTTTTTCATGGCCTTGGCCTTATCCATAGCATCGCGGCGGATATTGCGCACCGCGACCTTGGCCTCCTCGCCCATCTTGGAGACCTCCTTGGCCAGCTGCTTGCGGCGCTCCTCGTTGGGCGCGGGGAAGTTCAGGCGGATGACCTGGCCGTCGTCAATGGGGGTGATGCCCACATCGCTGGCCATGATCGCCTTGCTGATGGGGCGCAGCAGCGAGCGGTCCCAAGGGGTGATGGTCAGGGTGCGGGCCTCGCTGACAGCCACAGAAGCCACCTGCTGGATCGGCGTGGGCGTGCCGTAATACTCCACCGTGACCTTATCCAGCACAGCGGGGTTGGCGCGGCCCGCGCGCACAGCGGCCAGCTCGCGCTCCAGATGGGCGACAGCGCTCTTCATTTTGTCCTCATATACCTTCGTGTTGCTGCTCATTGTCCTAGTCTCCTGTTCCTTTGATATGTTCTGTTCAGGCGCAGCCCGCCGCACAGCGGAGCGGCCTGTTCCATTCTATTTTCAGCTCAGCCCTCGTAGACCAGTGTTCCCACGTTCTCGCCTTGTACCGCGCGGGCGATGTTATCCGGGTCGGCCAGATCAAACACGAGGATGGGCAGCTGGTTGTCGCGGCAAAGCGTCGCGGCGGTGCCGTCCATAACAGCCAGCTTGTCCTCCAACACCTTGGTAAAGGTCAGAGTATCGTATTTTTTTGCGTCGGGGTATTTGTGGGGGTCTTTGTCATAGACGCCATCCACCATGGTAGCCTTGAACATAACGTCCGCCGAGACTTCCACCGCACGCAGCGCCGTCGCCGTATCGGTGGAGAAGAAGGGGTTGCCCGTGCCGCCGCCAAACACCGCGATCTTGCCTTCCTCCATGGCGCGCAGAGCATCCTTGCGGGTAAAGGCCGGTGCCACCTGCGGCATGGTGATGGAGGTAAACACCTCCGTGGGCACACCCAGTTGTTCCAGCTTGTCCGAAACGGCCAGCGCATTCATCACCGTGGCCAGCATGCCGATCTTGTCCGCCAGTGTGCGTTCCATCCTGCCGCTGGAACGGCCGCGCCAGAAGTTGCCGCCGCCGACCACGATGCCGATCTGTACGCCCAGGTCGTGGGCCTTTTTGACGCCGCCGCAAATGGCGTCCATCGTCGGCTCGTCGAAGCCCATGCCCTTTTCTCCGCCAAGGGCCTCGCCGCTGATCTTGAGCAGGATACGCTGATATTTCAATGCCATAAACCAATACCACCTTTGTCTTCTGCGCCGCCCGCAGGCCGCGCCCGGTTGTGTCTTGTCCTATTCTACAATAAAATCCGTCCAAAGTAAACAGGAAATGCGGTTAAGCTTTTATGAACGGATGCGCAGCGCGCGCAGGCGCTGCTTGTCCTGAGGAGAAATGCGGCGGCTTTCGACAGCCTTCTGCACCGTTTTGTTGTGAGTCCAGGGGTCCAGACGTTTTTCCTCCAGCCAGGGCCATGCAGCTTCGGGCTGTTTTGCCAGTGCTGTGGCAAAAAACCATGCCCGCATCATGTTGACATAGTATTCGCTGCGATGGATCCCGGCAGCCCAGGCAAGGTATTCGGGGCGAAACGCGTCGTCCAGATACCAGCGCATGAGCATCCCCAGGCCATAGCGCACCGTAAATGGCCGCTCCGAGGCGAGCCACTGACGCAAAGGGATCAGTAGCTCCTCCCGGTGCGCGCCGAATACCCGCGGGCTGACGCTGTCGCAGGTGGCCCAGTTATCCACACATGGCAAAAAGTCCTCCACTGCCCGCAGTGCCGTCTCATAGTCTCGGATATGCTCAATGAGGAAACCGTGCAGGTTGTTTTCTTCATAATAAAAGTGCGGCGCTGCACGGAGAAAAAGCTCCGCTTCAGCGCTTCCGGCCAGACGGGCGGCCAGACGGCGCAGCTCCGGCACCCGCACCCCGATGATGCGCTCCGGCGGGATCGTGGGCATCAGCCCGCTCTGAAAGCGTTGATATTCCACGTCCTGCAAGGCAAACAGCTGCGCCCGGATCGTCTGGACAGCCGGTGTCTCCATCATGACACATCCCCCTTTTTTGTTTTCATCATACCAGAATCCGCGTCTTATGAAAAGGCCCTGATTTTTGTTCCTTTTTGAAAAAAGGAACCGAAAAACTTTTCAATCGCAAAACGCATACGCGTTTTGCAGGGGCTATGTTGTAGCCGCGAGACAGGCGGGCACCTTTTGCGCGCTCCCGCGCGCGGGGGCTGCGCCCGGTTCGCGGGGAGCACTTTCTAAAAATTCAGGCTGGACATTTTTACAAAAGTGTGATATAGTATAGTCCGTGAGTGCGGGTATCGTACATCGGCTAGTATATCAGCCTTCCAAGCTGAGGAGGTGGGTTCGATTCCCATTACCCGCTCCATCTGGACACGGCGCAGGCTCTTTCCGAGTCTGCGCCGTGCTTTTTGTGCAAATAAAGAGGAGTCAACCTATGAGATTGGAGACCGCACGCCTTGCCCTGCGCAACTTAGAGCCGTCAGACTTTTCCGCATTGTGCCGGACCTTGCAGGACCCCGCCACCATGTATGCTTATGAAGGCGCATTCAGCGACACGGAGGTACAGGACTGGCTGGACCGGCAGCTCTCCAACTACCAGAAATGGGGATTCGGCCTCTGGGCCGTCACTCTGAAAGAGAGCGGCCATTTGATCGGCCAGTGCGGATTGACCATGCAGCGCTGGAAAGAAACAGAAGTCCTGGAGATCGGCTATCTGTTCGAGCGGCAGTTCTGGCACTACGGCTACGCGACTGAAGCTGCCATAGCCTGCAAAGCATTCGCATTTGAAACACTGGACGCGGCAGAGATCTGCTCTATCATCCGGGATACCAACATCGCTTCCCAGAATGTCGCCCTCCGAAACGGGATGCATCCCGCAGATACCTGGGTCAAGCATTACCGGGGCGTGGATATGCCGCATATCCGCTATATTGCCGTGCGGGAATGACCACCCGCCTTCCCGATTTCGTGGCGCAGCCACAGCGCGCGGGAGCGCGCAAACGATGCCCACCCAACGCCCGGCTTCCATCAAACCCTCTGCAAAACGCGAATGCGTTTTGCGACTGAAAAGCTTTTTTGCAGCGGAGCCGACCGCCGCCAGCGGCGGAAACAGGGAGGCGAGGCTGGGGCCGCGCTCTGATTTTTGCGAGGCCGCTCAAGGCCGAAGCATAAAATCAGGACAGCGCAACCCGTCTTCCTTTTTCTCGAAAAAGGAACAAAAAAATCCCCCTCCGCACCGGCTTTTCCTCCGATGCGGAAAGGGGATTTTTGCGTCCTCAGGCTTTGGGGTCGGGGTCAGAGGCAGACTGCTTTTCCTGTTCGTCCAGTTCCTTGTGCAGCTTCTTGATGCGCTTTTTCTCGCTTTCGACGTGGGGCCAGGGCCAGCTGAAGCCCTCGTGCTCCTTGCACCAGCGGGAGAGCGGATAAAACGCAAAGATCAGGCCGAACACATACAGCAGCACATACAGCAGGCCGTCCAGCGTGACCAGCGCATCCAGCGCAGCGATGACCGCCATCACCACGCCCGCCTTGAGAAAAAACAGACCGTTCTGGCGGCAATACTCGGTAAAGTTCTCCGGTTTGACCGCGCCGCGGCCCTGGTCGCCCCAGGCGCGGGGATTCTTTGTCACAGAAAATCCATAAAAAACCAGCATCAGGCCACAGGTCAGTTGAAATCCAAAAAACATGGCGTACCTCACTTGATACGATCATTCCGCAGGTGGATGTTCGGACAAAAACGTGCTTTTACTCCTCAAACAGCATCTTCATCGAGGGCAGGAAGTCCAGTGTTGCGAAGTAATCCCGCGGCGTTTCCGCGCGGCGGATGAGCCGATGAGAGCCGTCCTCGCAGAGCAGGACCTCGGCGGAGCGCAGCTTGCCGTTATAGTTGTAGCCCATCGCCGAGCCGTGGGCGCCGGTGTCGTGGATATACAGCACATCGCCGATGTCGATGCGGGGCAGCATCCGGTCGATGGCGAATTTGTCGTTGTTCTCGCACAGACCACCCACCACATCATACATATGGTCACAGGGCGCGTCCTCTTTGCCCAGGACCGTGATGTGATGATACGCGCCGTACATGGCGGGGCGCATCAGGTTGGCCGCGCAGGCATCCAGACCGATGTACTCCTTGTAGATATGCTTTTCATGAATGGCTGTTGCCACCAGCGCACCATAGGGGCCGGTCGTGAAGCGGCCCATCTCGGTAAAGATGGCCACGTCGCCCATGCCCGCGGGCACCAGGATCTCCTCGAACTTCCGGCGTACGCCCTCGCCGATGGCAAGGATATCGTTTTCGGTCTGCTCCGGGCGGTACGGGATGCCTACGCCGCCGGACAGATTGATATAGCCGATATGTGCGCCCGTTGCCTCATGCACCCGAACAGCCAGCTGGAACAGGATGCCCGCCAGCTCGGGATAATAGGCGTCCGAGATGGTATTGGACGCCAGAAAGGCGTGGATACCAAAGTGCTTTGCGCCCTTGGCCATCAGCTTCTTGTAGCTGTCGATCATCTGCTGCTCGGTCATGCCATATTTGGCGTCGCCGGGCTTGTCCATGACCTGGAAGCCTTCCTCGCTCTCGCCGAGCTGGAAGGTGCCGCCCGGGTTGAAGCGGCAGAACACCGTCTCAGGCACAGCGGCCACACGCTCCAGGAACTCCACCATGGTGGCGTCGTCCAGATTGATATAGGCGCCCAGCTCATAGGCCTTCTGCATATCCTCCACCGGGGTCTGGTTGGAGGAGAACATGATCTCATCCCCCGAAAAGCCGCACGCCTCGCTGAGCATCAGCTCGGTCAGGGAGGAGCAGTCCACGCCGCAGCCTTCTTCTTTCAAGATCTGAAGGATCACCGGGTTGGGCAGCGCCTTGACCGCAAAATATTCCTTGAATCCCTTATTCCAGCTGAACGCCTTGTTGATGCGGCGGGCGTTCTCGCGGATGCCCTTCTCGTCGTAGACGTGGAAGGGGGTGGGCACGTCCTGAATGATCTCCTGCGCCTGTGCTTCGGTCAGGAACGGTTTCTTTTCCATAATACATCCCTCTCTTTTCTATATCACACGGCCCGGGGCCGTGCGCTTCCGGTTTTTACGACTGGCGGAGCTGGTCCCGCACCGGCGTAAAGGTGGGGATCATCTTTTGGAGCTGAAGCACTACGCCCTCGTCGTTGCGCTCAGCGGCCTCGGCCAGCTCCTGGAGCTGCTGATAGAACACCGGCAGGTCGATCTGGCGCGGCGGCGCAACGAAGATCTTGTTGTGGACGGTGCGTTTCATCTTGTCCTGCTCCTCGTCCATCATCAGCTCCTCATAGAGCTTTTCGCCCGGGCGCAGGCCCACCACCCGGATCTCCATATTCACCCCCGGCTCGTAGCCGTAGAAACGGATGAGCTGGCGCGCCAGATCTATGATCTTGACCGGCTCGCCCATATCCAGCACATAGATGCTGCCGCTCTGCGCCTGAGAGCCTGCCTGCAATACCAGCTGGGCAGCCTCCGGGATGGTCATGAAATAGCGTTCGATGTTGGGGTCGGTCAGCGTGACCGGACCGCCCTTCTTGATCTGGGACTCGAACAGCGGGATCACGCTGCCGTGGCTTCCCAGCACGTTGCCGAACCGCACAGCCACGCATTTCATCCCGGTGTTGCCCGCGAAGGTCTGGATGAGCATCTCGCAGATGCGCTTGGTGCAGCCCATCACGCTGGTGGGGTTGACTGCCTTGTCGGTGGAGAGCTGCACCAGCCGCTCCACTCCGTGCTCGCTGGCGCTGACCAGCAGGTTTTTGGTGCCCAGAACGTTATTTTTGACCGCCTCCGCCGGGCTGACCTCCATCAGCGGCACATGCTTGTGGGCCGCCGCGTGGAACACCACTGTGGGGTGGTAGGTCTCAAACACCTCGTCCAGACGCTTTTTGTCCCGGATGGAGCCGATCAGCACCTCCACCGGTACATCCCGGCCATACTTCTGCTGCAGCTCCATCTGAAGCTCATAGGCGCAGTTCTCATAAATATCGAAAATGAGCAGCTTCGCCGGGGAAAACCGCATCACCTGACGGCACAGCTCACTGCCGATACTGCCGCCGCCGCCGGTCACCAGCACGACCTTGCCCTTGAGGTAGCTTTCGATCCGGGCGGTATCCAGCCGCACCTCATCGCGGGAAAGGAAATCCGCCGGGTCCAGCTCCCGGAACGCCGCCTGCTGCGGTGTTCCATTGCCCACCAGCTGGGGGTCGCTGAGCACCTGCACCGCGCAGTGGGTGGTCATGCAGAGGTCGATGATGTGGTTCATCCGGCTGCCCCGCAGCGTGGGGATCGCAATAATGATGGTGTGGATGCTGTACCGTTCGCACAGTGCGGGGATCTCCTCCAGAGTGCCCTTGACCGGCACCCCGTGGATGGTCTGGTTGAGCTTGGCCGGGTCATCGTCCACAGCAACCACCGGGTGGCCGTACATGTGGTTTGTTTTACAGACATTGATAGCCCAGGCCCCTGCCTCGCCCGCGCCCACGATCAGAACCGGACGGTTGGGGTCTTTGTTATCACTGCCCCGCAGACGGGAACCAAGCGGATGATTCAGGAACAGCCGCCACGCCAGACGGCTGCCGCCCACCAGCAGCAGGATCAGCACAGCCGCCATGCAGTTAGCGGAGTTGAACAGTACGCCATGGACGAAAAGGCGGTTGACGATATAGACGCCTACGGTCGGCGCGGCGATCATCCCGGCCAGGCGGATCAGATCGCGCTCCCCCGCGTACTTCCACAGGATGGAATACAGTCCGCCCGCCACAAAGCTGATGAGGTAAAGCGCCACGATCCACGGCAGGTTGCGGTACAGCAGCGCCAGATTGTGGGGCCACCAGCTGGCCTCCACCGCGCCGTCAGCGCGCAGCAGGAGCGCAAAGTAAAAGCTGAATGCCACGATGCCCGCATCCATCAGCACCAGAATGGCGCGGCGGAAAAGCACCTGAGGCACAAAATGATATCTGTTCTTCACAAAAAAGCCTCTTTTGTTGTCCTGTCCCCCGCCCCGGAGATGATCCCCGGAGCAGGTATCCTTAATATTATACTCAAACGCTCCCGCTCTGTCCAGACTTTCCAGAAAGTCGGGTGCGGAGGACGAACGGGAGTTTTGTTCCTTTTTGAAAAAAGGAACCGAAAAACTTTTTAATTCGCCCATCGCCTGCGCGATGGGCGGGCGAGTTTGTTGGTTGGACGGCAGGCGGAGGCACTGGTTTGCGCGCTCCCGCGCGCGGGGGCTGCGCCCCGGATCACTTCCGGCTCGGTGTACCCAGAGCCGCTCGCAGCTCCACGCCCAATCCCAGCGGCCAGGCTGCGGCGAGGCAGGCAAGGGCCGTCCCGGTACCGCCCACGGCCAGCGCGCCCAGCTGCGCCCAGCGGCTCCCGGACATCAGTCCGGCCAGAACATACCGCAGTGCAAGGCCCGCTCCTGCTGCGACGGCGGATGCCAGTGCCGGACCGGCCAGCCAGCGTCCCAGCTCCGGTTTCATGCCGCAGGCCCGGAGCAGGCGGTGCGTATTGGCTGCACAGGTATAGATGCCGGAGAGCAGGATTACAAAAAGAAAGCCTTTCATTCCATAGCGCGGCAGCAGCAGGATGACCCCCGCGATCCGCAGAATAGAGTCCCACACGCTATAGCGGAAGATGGCTTTTTGCTCTCCGATGCCCTTGAGCGCGCCATCCACCATGCTTTCCAGATAGAGCAGCGGCATCGCTGGACCGAGCACCCGCAGATAGAACCCGGCCTCCGCGCTGTCGTAAAGGGCGCGGGCCAGCGGCTCACCCCAGAGCCAGAACAGCGCCCCCACCAGCGCAGAGACATAGCAGCTCAGCCGCAGCATGCGGTCCAGCAGATGGCGCAGGCGAAAATTCTGGCCGTTGATATGTGCCTGCGTGATCTCCGGCATCAGCAGTACCGCAAGGCTGCTCAGCAGTCCAAAGGGGAAATTCAGCAGAGGCAGAGCCATGCCTTTGAGCACACCGTACTGCGTAACGGCTGCGCTGCGCCCGCCCTCCGCCGCGAGATACACGGCAAGGCAGGCGGGCACCAGCATATTTTCCGCTGTGTGCAACGCGCTGGCCAGACACCGCCCACCCTCCACCGGCCACAGGATCTCCCAAATGCGCCGGGCCGGGGCATCCGGGCGGCTGGCGGGGGCGGAGCCAAAGCAGCGCCGCGTTTCGCTGCGCCCGAACAGCAGCATCATTCCGGCGGAGACGATCTCACTGGCCGCCGTTGCCGCCAGCACCACACCGCAGCGCGCGCCAACATCCCACTGTTCGGTGCGTTCCAGAGCCACCGCCAGCACCGCGATGCGAAACCCCTGCTCCACCAGTTGGCTGACCACGTTCGGCTCCACGCGCCGCCGCGCCACGAAAAAGCCCCGCAGCACCGCCGACACCGCCATCCAGGGCAGTCCCACGGCCGAGACCCGCAGCGCGCTTGTGGCCCGCACATCCCCCAGCCACCATTTCGCGGCCAGGTCCGCCAGCCCGAACTGGCCCGCCATCGCCAGACAGCCCAGGCCCACGGCCACAGCCAGCAGCCGGGCCAGCATGCCCCGGGCGATCCCCGGGCCGCGGCTCAGCTCCTCGGCCATCAGGCGGGTGGCGGCCACCGACACCCCCGCTGTCGCCAGTGTGACGAACAGAGAATACACTGCCAGCACCAGCTGATACAGGCCCATCCCCTCGCCGCCCAGCGCATTGGCCAGATAGATGCGCAGACCCATGCCCGCCAGTCGGAGCAGGATGTCTGCCCCTGTGACCAGCGCCGCGTTTTTCAGATAGCTTTGGCGCATCCCCGCATCTCCCCCTTTCCCCTGCGTCGTGCAGGTCTCTTTTTGCAGTCTATGCGAAAAAAGCGCGGTATTATTCCCCCGCCGCTTTCCCTCCAGCGGGCGCAGCCCCCGCGCGCGGGAGCGCGCAAACGCTGGCCGCCGCCTCCCGTCTGACCCACAAACTCGCCCGCCCATCGCGGATGCGATGGGCGCATTGAAAAGCTTTTTCGGTTCCTTTTTCTCGAAAAAGGAACAAACCCCCGTTTATCGCCATCTCACAGGCGGCTTGTATCCACGCA
>JBJERT010000377.1:0-2540 GCA_051882435.1 Faecalibacterium sp. | reverse complement strand
TGAAAAGCTTTTTCGGTTCCTTTTTCTCGAAAAAGGAACAAAAAACGTATCCCCGCCCAAAGGAGGCTCCTGCATGTATGTCCATCTTGGCCGCGATTATGTGGTGAACGACCGCGATATCATAGGCATCTTCAATCTGGAAACGACCACGGTCTCGCCGCGGGGGCGGGCGTTTCTGGACTACGCGCAGCGCAACGGCGCGGTGGTGAGCCTGTCGGACGAGCTGCCGCAGAGCTATGCGCTGACCGACGCGCCGGTCGAGACCGTGTACCTGTCGGAGCTGTCGCCCGCGGCGCTGCGCCGCCGCGTGGAGCGCACGCTGGCCGAGAGCACCGAGGGGCTGAGCGCCCCATTCTGAGCGACCCACCGGACCCGGCGCGGGGCCTTCTGCTGGCCCCAGGTCGGCGTCCGTTTCCAAAAAACCGGCGTCTGCGCGCAGACCTTCGTGCGCGGGGCGGCCGGGATAGAGATCAAAACGAAAAGGGAGAAAGGAAATCCATGGCAGAAGAAATCATCACCAGCACCAACGCGGAGACCGCCACCGACCACGAATACAACGCCAGCGAGATCCAGGTCCTGAAAGGCCTGGAGGCGGTGCGCAAGCGCCCGGGCATGTATATCGGCTCCACGGGCGAGCGCGGCCTGCATCATCTGGTCTACGAGATCGTGGACAACGCCATCGACGAGGCGCTGGCCGGCTACTGCGACCACATCGAGGTCAAGATCCTGAAAGACAACATCATCCAGGTCACGGACAACGGCCGCGGCATCCCGGTGGACATTCAGGCCGACACCGGCCTGCCCGCCGTCACGGTGGTCTACACCATCCTGCACGCGGGCGGCAAGTTCGGCGGCGAGAACTCCGGCTACAAGGTCGCGGGCGGTCTGCACGGCGTGGGCGCGTCGGTGGTCAACGCCTGTTCCGAATGGCTGACCGTCAACGTGCGCCGCGACGGCCGCGAATATGAGCAGACCTTCCGCCGCGGCGAGCCGGACGGCGACCTGAAATGCGTGGGCGAGGTCTCCGACGGTGTGACCGGCACCCGTGTCACCTTCAAGCCCGACCCGGAGATGTTCAAGGACACTACCGTCTACGACTTCGACACGCTGGAAAAGCGTCTGCGCGAGGAGAGCTTCCTCAACGCGGGCGTCAAGATCACCCTGACCGACGAGCGCGAGCTGTACACGCCCGTGCTGGAGGACGGCCAGGAGGGCGAGCCGGGCTATCGCACCGAGGTCATGTGCTATGAGGGCGGCATCCGCAGCTTCGTCACCTACCTGAACGAAAAGCGCAATCTGGAGGTCCTGCATCCCAACGTCATCTATCTCAAGGGCCAGACCGAGCGCGGCATGGCAGAGATCGCGCTGCAATATAACTCCAGCTACAACGAGCTGCTGCTGAGCTTTGCCAACAACGTCAATACCCCCGACGGCGGCACCCATGAAGAGGGCTTCAAGTCCGCGCTGACCCGCGTGTTCAACGACTATGGCCGCAGCCACGGCCTGCTCAAGGACAAGGACGAGAACCTGTCCGGCTCGGATGTGCGCGAGGGCCTGATCTGCGTGATCTCGGTCAAATTGCAGGAGGCCGAGTTCGAGGGCCAGACCAAGGCCAAGCTGGGCAACACCGAGATCCGCACGCTGGTGGCGAACATGGTCTATTCCAAGCTGACCGAGTTCTTTGAGGAGAACCCCGGCGTGGCCAAAGCTATTTTTGAAAAGGCGACGCAGGCCGCCCGCGCCCGTGCCGCGGCCAAAAAGGCCCGCGAGCTGGTGCGCCGCAAGAGCGCGCTGGAGAGCAGCCGCATGCCCGGAAAGCTGGCCGACTGCCGCGAAAAAGACCCCTCCCGCACCGAGATCTTCATCGTCGAGGGCGATTCGGCCGGCGGCTCGGCCAAGATGGGCCGGGATTCTGCCATTCAGGCCATTCTGCCGCTGTGGGGCAAGATGCTCAACGTGGAAAAGGCCCGCGCGGATAAGATTTATGGCAACGACAAGCTGATGCCGGTGGTTCTGGCGCTGGGCTGCGGCATCGGCGAGGAGTTCGATATCTCCAAGCTGCGCTACAACAAGGTGTTCATTATGGCCGATGCCGACGTGGACGGCTCCCACATCTGCACCCTGATGCTGACCTTCTTCTTCCGCTATATGCGGCCGCTCATCGAGCAGGGACACGTCTATGTGGCCCAGCCGCCGCTGTTCAAGGTGCAGAAGGGCAACACCATCAAGTACGCCTACAATGACGCCGAAATGGCGGTCCTGTCCCGGGAAATGCCCGGCGCCAAGGTCAACCGCTACAAAGGCCTGGGCGAGATGAACCCTGAGCAGCTCTGGGAGACGACCATGAACCCCGACAACCGCGTTATCGTGCAGATCACCATCGAGGACGCGGAAAAGGCGGACGAGGCGTTCACCATCCTCATGGGCGACCAGGTCGAGCCGCGCCGCCGGTTCATCGAGACCAACGCGCAGTACGCGAAGCTGGACGTTTGACGGGGGTTTTTCCCGCTTTTTGAAAAAAGCGGGGCAAAAACTTTTTA
>JBJERT010000376.1:0-2545 GCA_051882435.1 Faecalibacterium sp. | reverse complement strand
TCCAGTTCCGGCTCGTTCCGGTAACGGTTATAGTGGGTATCCTCCGCGTAGTCCTGAATATCCGGGCTTGCTTTGAGCACAGCGCCCGCCCCGATCTCCAGCCAGGTATTGCTTTTCAAGCGGAGCGTACCGCACACGAAGCACCCATATGGCAGGAGGCAGCGCTTTCCGCTTTCCGCCGCCGCATCCAGAGCCATCTGCACCGCGCGGGTGTCGTTGGTATGGCCATCGCCCGCTGCTCCGTAGTCGTACGGAGAAACGAAGCTCATAAGGCGCTCCCTTCCCGGGCCAGCATTGCCGCCCCGATCACACCGGCGCGGTAGCCCAGCGTGCAGGTCACGATGCGGGTCTTTTCCCGGATGAGCGCATGCCCGAACACGAGCGGCTCTGCGGCGGCGCGAAGCGGTGCAAGCAGGCGCTCCCCCTGATTTGCCACGCCGCCGGACAGGCCGATCACCTCCGGGTAAAATACGTTGATGAGGTTGGCGATCCCCTGTGCCAGCGCGTTGATGTAATCGTCAATGACCTGTGCCGCCGCCGCGTCTCCTGAGTCGGCCGCCAGAAACGCGGTACGGCCATCCACGCCGCCCTGCTGCGCGGCAATGGTATGCAGCAGACTTTCCGGGTGCTGTTCCATGGCCACGAGGGTGTTGCGGATCAGAGCGGTGGCAGAGGCATAGGCTTCCAGACAGCCCCGGCGGCCGCAGGTGCAGAGCGGGCCGTGAGGGTCCAGCGTCATATGTCCCGGTTCACTGGCGGCGCCGGTGTGGCCTGTCCAGAGCTTTCCGTTCAGGACGACACCGCCGCCCACGCCGGTGCCAAGGGTCAGGATCACGGCACTGTCTGCGCCTTTGGCGCAGCCTACGAGCGCTTCGCCCAGTGCGGCGACATTGGCATCATTTCCGATGCGGACCGGCAGGCCAAGGCGTTGTTCCAGATATTCCCGCATGGCGAAATTTTCCCATGCAAGGTTGTTGGAATAACGGATGATGCCCTGTTCCGGCTCCACAGTGCCGGGGCATCCGATGCCCACCGCAGCGGCGGGGCCGTGCTGTGCGATCAGTTCCTGCACCAGTGCGGCAATATCATCGCAGACCGCCTCTGCCGGGCGGGGCAGGTTCGTGGGACGAGAGGCCTCCGCAACGATCTCGCCCTGTTCCGTCACGAGGGCGGCTTTGATGTTTGTTCCTCCGAGGTCGATTCCAAGATACAGCATGGTTTCCTCCTGTTTTTATTCCATTCCGATGTATGTTTTCAGAAACCGGCAGTTTCCGGTCAGAGTATAAGCGCCGATGCCCGCCGGGATAAAGATGCTGTCGCCCTTCTGCACCGGAAGCTCTTCCTCCCCGCAGGTAAGGCGGCCGCTGCCTTCGATCACCAGCAGCGAAAGGAACGAAGTCTCATCGCAGAAATCACGGAGATCCGTCGCTCCACAGTCCACGGTAAAATATTCACATTGGGCCAGGTGTCCGTGGAAATCCCGGGGCGGCGGGGCGGTGCGCTCGGTCACGTCCAGCGCCTTTTCCACGTGCAGAGCCCGGGGCTTGCCGTCCGCACCAAGACGGCCGTAATCGTAGACGCGGTAGGTCACATTGGAGTTCTGCTGCACCTCCGCGATGACGCAGCCCTTGCAGATCGCGTGCAGCGTCCCGGAGGGAATGAAAAAGCAATCGCCTTTTTCAACGGGGACCGCATTCAGTACTTCGGTCAGGGTGTTATCCTGAATGCGGCGGGCAAATTCCTCGCGGCTGATGGTCTGTGCAAAGCCGTAGTATAGCATTGCGCCCGGGTCGGCTTCAAGAACATACCACATCTCGGTTTTTCCATACTGATGCTCGTGTTCCTGTGCATAGGCGTCGGAGGGATGTACCTGAATGGACAGATCGTTTTTGGAGTCGATGAACTTGATCAGGATGGGAAACTGCTCGAACCGTGCGCAGTTTGTGCCAAGACAACCGGGGTGAGCTTCGATGTACTGCTGTAAAGTCGTGTGTCCGTCCGGCAGATAGCTGGGGCCGTCCGGGTGGCAGGAGAGCACCCATGCTTCGGCAAGAGGGTCCAGATCGCTCTGGATGCCGAACTCCGTGCGCAGTTTGTTGCCTCCCCACAGGTAATCCTTGCAGGTCGGGGTCAATTTCAAGAATTTCATAGATCAGGCCTCCTGATAGTGGAAGTATTTGAAGTCTGCAAAGCTGGCATGTGCGTCCATATCCTGAGCACAGATGCCCACCATTGCGCCGGAAAAAGCACAGCGTCCCCGGCGCGTTTCGATGTAGTCATCGCTGAGGTGGTCTGCGGGCTGGAGAGTGCCCAGCGGCAGGAAGGAGGAAGCGCCTTCCGAACGATACAGGAACTGCGCCTGTGCGCCCTGCACTTCGCACCGCAGGCAGACGGCTCCCGTGTTGGGCAAAAGCACTTCCTCGCTGCCATAGCAGAAATCCTTGAAATCACAGCGCAGGATGCGCAGAGTGCGGCTCCGCTGTTCTTCGTTCCAGGTCAGATAGGCATAGATCCAGTTGCAGGTATCGTAATAGAGGATCAGCCC
>JBJERT010000375.1:0-2567 GCA_051882435.1 Faecalibacterium sp. | reverse complement strand
GACCGAAACACCGGAAAACATTATAATGAGAATGCTTTTTGCGCACGACTGTTAATAACAGATGGAATGTACAATATAATACAAAAATAATAAAATCGTGTTGAAATAAGGGGGTTCTATGAAAAAGACCTACCGCAACGCCCTACGCTCCAAGGCCATGATCCGTCAGGCTTTTCTCGAGCTGCTGGAAGAAAAAGAGATGGATCGGATCACGGTGGTGGATATCGTCCAGCGCGCCGACCTGAGCCGCAATACGTTTTACGCACACTATCAGGACGTGAACGCCGTGCTGGAGGAGTTTCAGCAGCAGATGTATGACGGCCTGAGCGGTGCGCTGGATGAAGCTGTGGCCCAGAAAGCC
Organism: Faecalibacterium sp.; assembly: GCA_051882435.1. Taxonomy (GTDB): domain Bacteria; phylum Bacillota; class Clostridia; order Oscillospirales; family Ruminococcaceae; genus Faecalibacterium. Next base: position 2,206 of record JBJERT010000375.1, on the reverse strand, counting down.
CCGGATGGGATGCAGCATCTGCTGCAAAAAATGGCGGAGTATGTGGAGGAGAACAAACGCTCCTTCCGGGTGCTGATGCGCGCACCCTGCGCCCAAACCGCTGTGCAGCACATCAAGCAGATGCTTGTGGACCGTGTGATGGGGGCTATCGACCCCCGACAGGTCAAGGACAGCAAGGGCCTCCGTATCTTTCTGGAAGTCGTGACGGTCGGCTCGCTGGGGCTGCTGCACCAGTATCTGTGCGACGAGGTGGAGCTTTCCACAGAGGAGATCTTTACCGAGGCGTACCGTATCTTCTGCGCAGGCCTGTCCCGTTACTGTGTTGCAGGCTATGCGCTGCCGTACAGCGCGGCGCTTGACAGTGCGGCGGCTTCCGCGCTATAATAACAGTGGTATTTTTTACTCTGGATGAACGGGCCGGGCAGGACCCATCCTGTAAGCAGGAGCAGGGGACAGAGCGGACTGGCCCGGGAAATGCGCGGGTTTTTCTGCGCGGCAGCTCCCGGGGCTTCCCAGAGGCACTTGAGAAAGGGAAAGGCGCGCTGGGAAGGCTCCCAACGTGCCTTTTTTGCATTAGAAACAGATACTCTTAAAGGAGGTTTATCGTATGGACGCAAAAAAACTGCTTGAGGAGGCGCAGGCGCTCCAGCCCGGGCTTCAGGAGGTGCGCCGCACGCTGCACCGCCACCCTGAGGTGGGCTTTGACCTGCAAGAAACCAAAGCGCTGGTAAAAGCAAAGCTGGAAGAAATGGGCTATACTCCGCAGGAGTGCGGAAAATGCGGCCTTGTCGTGCTGGCCGGGGGGCACAAGCCCGGCCGCACCATCCTGATCCGCGGCGATATGGACGCTCTGCCGCTGGCCGAGGAGGCGGAGGTGGAGTACCGCAGCGAGGTGCCGGGCCGGATGCATGGCTGCGGCCATGATATGCACACCGCCATGATGCTGGGCGCGGCAAAGCTGCTCAAGGAGCACGAGGCGGAGCTGGAAGGTACGGTCAAGCTGATGTTCCAGCCTGCGGAGGAGATTTTCCAGGGGTCTGAGGACATGATCCGCGCGGGCGTTCTGGAAGACCCCAAGGTGGATGCCGCCGTGATGATCCATGTGGTGCCGGGCCTTCCGATGCCGTCGGGCATCCTGCTGGTGCCGGGCGGCGGCGTGTCCATGGCATCCTGCGAGCAGTACCACATCACGGTCAAGGGCCGCGGCGGTCATGGCTCCATGCCTTCCGTCTGCATCGACCCCATCACAGCCGCCGCCCACATCCATCTGGCGCTGCAGGAGATCAACTCCCGCGAGCTGGACCCCAACGGCTATGGCGTGTTCACGACCTGCCATTTTGAAGCGGGCAAGACCTCCAACGTCATCCCCGATTCCGCCGAGATGTGGGGCACCATCCGCACCGTGGACCCTGAGGGCAAGGTCAATGAGCAGATCAAGACCCGCATGACCGAGATCGCCGAGGGCGTGGGCAAGGCCCTGCGCTGTGGAGTGGAAGTGGAATTTTACGATTTCTGCCCCTGCATGGTCACAGACCCGCAGCTTTCCGCGGATACGCTGCGCTATATGACCGAGCTGGTGGGGCCGGCCGCGATGGATATGGCCAAGCTGACCGGCGGCAAGCCCGGCGGCGGCAGCGAAGATTTTGCTTTCGTCAGCCACAGGGTGCCTACGGTTGGCATGATGATCTCCACCGGCAACGCCAAAGAGGGCTTCTGCTATACCCAGCACAATCCCAAGGTCAAGTTCGATGATTCGGTGCTCTACCGCGGCACGGCGGCCTATGTCTATGCTGCCGCCCGCTGGCTGGAGGAGCACAAGTAACGGGAGTTTTGTTCCTTTTTTGAAAAAAAGGAAGACGGGTTGCGCTTGCTGATTTTATACTTCGGCCTTGAGCGGCCTCGCAAAAATCAGAGCGCGGCCCCAGCCTCGCCTCCCTGTTTCCGCCGCTGGCGGCGGTCGGCTCCGCTGCAAAAAAACTTTTCAAACGGCCCACACATTCGTGTGGGCCAAATTTTTTGTATGCGCAGGTTTGGCGCAAAGGTTTGCGCGCTCCCGCGCGCTGGGGCTGCGCCCGCGTTACGGTGGGGCGATCCTTGGCTCTCCCTCTGGGAGAGCTGGCGCGAAGCGCCTGAGAGGGCAAGGCCCGGCGATGTCGCCGCAGGCGACTGGGGGAGTTGTAGCAAGCAGAAAGACCGCGCTGTCGTC
>JBJERT010000374.1:0-2568 GCA_051882435.1 Faecalibacterium sp. | reverse complement strand
CGTACTTCTTGCGCTCCTTCATACGAGGATCGCGGGTCAGGAAACCGGCCTTCTTGAGCTGGGCGCGGTTCTCGTCGTTCTGCTGGAGCAGAGCGCGGCTCAGGCCGTGACGGATGGCACCAGCCTGACCGGAAACGCCGCCGCCGGAGACGCGGACCACGACGTCGTACTTGCCCTCCAGGCCCAGCAGGACCAGCGGGGAGCGGACGATCAGCTTCAGGGTCTCGAGGCCGAAGTAGTTGTCGATGTCACGGTCGTTGATGGTGATCTTGCCGGTGCCGGTGTAAACGCGAACGCGGGCAACGGAATTTTTACGACGACCAGTGCCGTAGAAATAAGGTTTGGTTTCGTACATAACTCAGTTCCCTCCTTCTCAGAACTCGATCTTCTCGGGCTTCTGGGCAGCGTGTGCGTGCTCAGCACCCTGGTAGCAGTGCAGACGGGTCAGCGCCTTTGCGCCAATGGTGTTGGAGGGGATCATGCCCTTGACCGCGTAGGTCATGGCCAGATCGCTGTGCTCCGCCATCAGCTTGCTGTACTGCACCTTCTTCAGGCCGCCAACGTACAGGCTGTGGGTGATGTGGAACTTCTGCTCGGCCTTCTTGCCGGTCAGGACAGCCTTGTCACAGTTGATGATGACAACGTAATCGCCGCAATCCACGGCGGGGGTGAAATCGACCTTCTGCTTGCCGCGGAGCAGGACAGCGGCTTCGGCTGCGACGTGGCCCAGCGACTTGCCGGCGGCGTCGAGCAGATACCACTTGCGCTCGACTTCAGCGGGCTTTACGAGAGTAGTGCTCATATCTATTTCCTCCTGATGAACTTTTGTACATTTCAGGCGCTCGGTTCGGGCGCGAGTGTCAGTATACAACACAAAAACACGCCTGTCAACAGCAATTTTTGATTTTTTCGGCTCAGTTTTGTCTAGCTCCCGAAATCTCATGATATCTCTTGAAATCTCCTGTTTTCTTGTTTCGCATTTTTTGTCGGTTTTGGCCACCAAAGCGCGCGCCAGACGCTATAAATCCGTCGCGTTTTGTGTTATAATATGATATCGCCGGTTCGGTGCCTGTCCCAAAGGCCCGTCCCCGAAAACGATGTGTGAAAAGGAGAACTCACCCATGCCCAGAGAGATCGACCGTCAGGCCAGTGCGCAGAAGCGCAGCATCCGCCTGCTTACCATCGCCGCGGGCGTCGTGCTGGTCGGCGCGGCCGCCTATTTCATCCTCAGCTTCGTTGCGACCCGCCGCCACCCGGCCGCGCCCGATACGCATTACACCGCCCCGAACGGCCTTTCGGTCTACTATGAGAGCGCTCTGTGGCCGGTCCGCGCCGATACCGTCAAGGAAATGACCGGCACGGACGGCCAGTCGGTGGAATATCCGGTGCTGGAGCTGGCGTCCTCGGAGGACAGCGACGACGATTATTATCAGATCGTGATGCTCCAGCGCGGCGACGCGGACACCTATGAAGATTTCTTCTCCCAGTCGGAGAGCGACCTGCGCGCCAGCTACGGCGTCGCCAAATCCTCCAAGCTCAAGCTGGAGATCGAGGGCGCGACCGTTACCGCCCGCCGCTATGATATCCAGATCTATTACGCGGTCCTGGCCACCATCGAGTATCCCGGCGGAGATGTGGTCTATGTTTCCGCGCTGACCAAGCTGGCTTCTGTCAACGATATCCTGAATCTTCTGGAAAGCGTGACGCTGGAATGAGTGAGCCAAAAGCAATGCAGCGCCTGTGCGGTCTGATGCGCAAAGCCGTGCAGGACTACGAGATGCTTGCCCCCGGCGACCGGGTGCTGGTGGGCGTCTCCGGCGGTAAAGACAGCGTCGCTTTGACCGTGGGCCTTGCCCTGCTGCGGCAGTATATCGGCTTTGACTATGAGGTCGTTGCCGTCACTCTGGACCCGCAGTTCGGGCATCAGGCTGTGGATTATTCCGCCCTGACCGACCTGTTCGCCCGCTATGGTGTGCGCCATGAGGTGCGCCGCACCGAGATCGGCCCGGTGGTGTTCGAGTACCGCAAGGAAAAGAACCCCTGCGCCCTGTGCGCCAAACTGCGCCGCGGCGCACTGCATACCGCGGCGCAGGAGCTGGGCTGTAATAAGGTCGCCCTCGGCCATCATCTGGATGACGCAGTGGAAACCTTTTATATGAACCTCTGGCGGGAGGGGCGTATCGGCTGCTTTTCTCCCGTGACCTACCTTTCCCGCCGTGACCTGACCCTGATACGCCCCATGCTGCTGGCGACGGAATATGAAGTGACCTGCGCCGTGCGGGAGGAACATTTCCCCATCGTAAAAAGCCGCTGCCCCGCCGACGGTGTGACCGTCCGCGAGGAAACAAAGGACTTTGTCCGCGAGCGCTGCCGCACCGACCATGCCTTCCGCCAAAAGACCCTCCATGCCTTGCAGGAAAGCGGCATCGACGGCTGGAAGCCGCTGCATACCGGGCGGGGCGCAGCGATAGCTTCTTCCGTCCGTGAGGAAGGCTTTGACGCACTATCGGCAGATGGCGTGTGAGGTCGCCCTCTCAGGCGCTGCGCGCCAGCTCTCCCAGAGGGAGA
>JBJERT010000373.1:0-2579 GCA_051882435.1 Faecalibacterium sp. | reverse complement strand
TCCCGTTCCCGCCGCTGGGAATAAATCTGTTCCAGGATGCGGGCGGCCTTTCTCATGTGAGCCATGCGGCGGCGCTTGCGGCCGGAGGCGATCCCGCCCATTCGTGCGATCTCCTGGCGGCGTTCGGGCGGGAGGTCGGCAAGGGAAACCAGATTTTGCAGGCTTTTGGGGTTCATGATGTTTCCTTTCCGCCGGGGGGGTGCGATTTGTGACACACCCTTTTCATCTGCATCCAGCCGGTCGGCCGTACACGCCCAGCCGTTCCAGCAGCTCCACAGTTCGCTCCTCTACGCTGCCGCCATGATTCCACGCGGCCCAGTCGGTGCCGTGGTATGCGTGGCTGGGGATGATCTCATCATGCAGGCGCTTGATTTTTGGATTTCTGCCCAGCGTGCGCAGCGCGTTGCGTTCCAACTGCTGGGCGCGGGACGGGGTAACTTGACAGGCTGACCCGACTTCAGATAGGCTCAGCCCGGTCCAGTACCGGCTGCGGATGACCTCCGCTTCCCGTTCGGATAGCTTGGTCAGGGCTTCTTCCAGCGCCGCGTGCAGCTCCTCGGTAAAGATATCCTCCTCGGCGCGCTCAAAGGCCGCAGTGGCCGCCGGGTCGGGCTGGATATCGCCCAGAGCTGCGCCCTCGGCGTCCTCTGCATCCAGGGGCGCGTCCAGGCTTGTGCAGCCGTTCAAGGGGTTAGCTGACACCATGACCTTGCGCCCGTCCAGCGCGATCACGGCCCGCGCGTGACCGCCGCGCATGACGTCCTGGATGCGTTTCTGTGTTGCCCGGCTCAGCCATGTGGTAAACGCGCCCTTCTCCGGGTCGTAGCTCCCGGCGGCGTACTGGACAGCAAAGAACCCCTCCTGCTCGAAGTCCTCCAGCGTCAGGCCGCAGGCGTCAGCGGCGTCCTTGTGCTGGGCGTACCACTTCCAGAAGAGGCTGCGCAGAAAGCCCCGGTTGATCTCCCAGAGCTGGCCCAGGGCGAAGGAATCCCCGGCGGCGGCCAGCGCCGCAAGCGCGGTGTTTGTGGCCTGCTGGGTGCTTTCTCTGGTCGGTGTATCCATGGGCAGCTCCTTTCACGAGAAAAAATTCCCAGTCACAGCGGGTAGTCCAGAAGGCCGGGGTGGGAGGGGGATATCCCCCGGGTGCACAGCTTCCGAACCTGCCACTTTCTTAAAAGCAATGCTGTGATATAGAATAGCATTTTGTTGACAAGAGAACAAGTGCAAAAGAAATGCCCGCAGGCGTCAAGGTTCCTGTGGGCGTTTTCCTTTGTTCAACCGTTGTTTCCTCTCGGGTTTATGGCTTTAGGTAACTTTCCACCCGGCGCGGGTGATGGTTTCAAACTCGGGCACGTTCGTTGCAGACGCTCCTTTCTGTAGTCGAGAGTGCGTCAGCGGCCGGGGTGGTGTCGTTGTCTACCGAAGATTGAAAGCATGGAAAGGCACGCACAACGCCCAGCACACGCCCCAAAACCCGCAGCCTGTCCAGCTCGTCGGGGTGAAAATACAGGCCCGGGTCGGGATAGCCGGTCCGAAAAAGCAGGGTAATATTTGGATGCTCACTCATCCGGTACAGTTCCGCCGGGCCTCCGTCTACGCTGACAACAACAAATTCGCCATTCTGCGACTTGTCTGCGCTGCACAATACGATGTCCCCATCTACCACATACGGAGGCATGCCGTTCCCCTCGGCCTGCATCATGAAATCAGCAGCTTCCAGAATGCTTTCTAACTGGTTCATTTCAATCCATCCTTCCCGGCGGCGTGGAGACTGTCCAAAGCAGCCCCGCCGCAGCTCGCTGCCGCGCCGATCAGCAGCAGCCACAGCACGGGCGCAACGCACTGGGCCTGATAGGCGGTGTATCCCGCCAGCATGAGAAGCGTTTTCATCATCCGTTCACCTCGTTCTTGATGCGCTCCAGCGCGGCGCGGAAGGCTGCAAGGCTGTCCGCCTGTTCCTGCGCTGCCAGGGCGCTCTCCTGGGCGACAGCGGCGGGCGCTGCATCGTTCTGCGATTCATCCGCCGGGGCATCCTTGGGGCCGTACTGTGCCCACAAAGCATTCAGGTCAACCGGTGCGCTGATCGTCTTGCCCTGAATGACACGCACGCCGCCGTAGCCCCGGGCCTCGTACAGCTTGGCAATGTAGCCGTGCCCGCTCTTATTCAGGCGGTGCAGCGCGTTCAGCCGCCCGCCGTCAAGCACGCAGGTTTCCGTGTGCATCGTGCGGGGCTTGGGCTGCCGGAGGTCAAAGTATTCCACGGTGTAGCCGGTCAGGGTGATTTCTTTCGTCAGGTTCATTGTATCGCGTCCTCTCTGCCAAAAACATGGGGGCTAGCTAACGTTTTTTCGGCGTTCGGGGTCTCGGGGGTGTCACTTGATTGTTTCGGCCTGTGCCCCATTCTGTAGGGGTACAGTGGGCATTTTTTCAGAGGACAGAGCCGCACCTCTGCGGCCTGACCGGCGGAATAGTCAAGGCACTTTGCACGGATCGCTTTTAGTGGGCGCATTCGGTCATTCCTCCATCAGGTGCTTTACAAAGACCCATGCAAGCCGGATTCTGCGGTAGTCAGAAGCTTC
>JBJERT010000372.1:11031-12615 GCA_051882435.1 Faecalibacterium sp. | reverse complement strand
CCGGGCCGGTCAGGTGTTGTTCAGTTCACGGTACAGGTCCTCCTCTGCCGTCAGCGCGTCGCCGGATGCGGCCGTGCGGCGGGCGGCGGGGCCGGAGAACTCGTCCTCCTCCAGAACGACCTTCATCGCCCAGGGGGGGACGTTGGCATCGTCGAAGCGTTCGCCCAAAAAGAGGAACGCCACGTCATAAGGCGGGCGGCGGGCCGGATAGGTGCCCATACCGTCGGTGAAATAGAGCAGGCCCCGCAGGTTGGAGAACTGCTTTTCTGCGCACAGGCGGCTGACATACTCGAAGGCAGGGCGGAAATCCGTTCCGCCGCCGCCGCGCAGTTCAAAGTGGTTCATGGCGCGGATCAGGTCCTCCTCGGAGCGGACGAGCAGGTCCTGACGCACCGCGTTATCGGCCTGGATCAGATGCAGATTCATCCGGTGGAAAAAGTTCTCGCGCTCTTTGAGCAGGGTATACGTCTCGGCCAGAAAGGCCCGGACCAGCTCGCCGGAGGTGGAATAGCTGGTGTCGATGACCAGCGCCAGCTCCTCGACCTTTTTGCTCTCGCGGGTCTCCAGCGGTTCAATGAGAGGCAGATTTCCGTACAGGGAAAGGCCATAGGTGTAGAAATTGAGGTCAAAGGCATCGGGGTCCAGATGGACTTCCTCCCGCAGGACGCAGAACCGGCGCAGGAAGTCGCGGTAGCTCCGGCGGCTGCGGTTGGCGGCCTTGACCTGCTGGTGCAGGGCGTCGGTGCCCTGACCAGCCTCCTTGTCCCGCAGCTCCAGCTCGGTCTGCATCCGTTCCCCGATCTTCTGCCAGGTCTTTTGCGGCGTGGGCGTCGGGGTCTGGCGGGGCTGCTGGGGGGCGTCTTTGGGCCACAGGCGGTGGTCGTCGGCGGTGAACTCCCGCGCAAGCTGACGCAGTACGCCCGGCGTCTGGCCCAACAGCCAGCGGTAAGCGGGAGCAGCGGCCACGACCCTTCCCTCGGCAGCGATGGCCTCATACGCGCGGCGGCGCACATAGGTCAGGGGACGGGTCACGCTGGGCTTGCCCAGATGGTCCAGCACGTTTTCCACCGCGATATCACAGGCCAGATGCCATAGCTCCGGGTCGCGGCGGCCCCGCAGCCATAAATGTCGAAATACGCAGTGGAAAACACTGTGGAGATATAACCGGTTGAGATATTTGGGATTTTCCCGATAGAGCCGCAGCAGCGCCGAAGGCTGGTAAAACAGGCTCTGGCCGTCGGTGGCCAGAGCGCGGCACCGCTCGTCCGGGACCGGAGCCAGCGCGGAAAGCGCCATGTCCAGAAACCGGAAATCCAGATACAGCCCGCTGCGGGTCACGGCCAGTACCTCGCCGCCCATGCGCGCCTGCCATTCCTCATGCGTCTCGGCGCGCCTGGACTGAAACGGTGTGCGCGGGTCGAAGAATCTTTCTTTTTGGATGGAGTGGGGCAAAAACGTCACCTCCCTGGGACAGGTTTTTCTGTGGCATCCGGTGGAATTTGCAGGGCGCAGCCCCTGCGCGCGGGAGCGCGCAAAAGGTGCCCGCCCACATCCCGGCTGCCAGAAAACCCTCTGCAAAACGCG
>JBJERT010000372.1:9644-10931 GCA_051882435.1 Faecalibacterium sp. | reverse complement strand
TCAAAAAGGAAGAAAAACCTCAAAACGCAAAATCATACCTCCTCCTCCGCGGCGCCTGTGCGGCGCGCAGGCGGTGCTCCGCGTCCGCCAGTAGCGCGGCGGCAGGGGCGTTGTCCGCCCGTGCGGCCAGCGCTGCGCCCTCGGCAAAGGCATCGGCGTCGAACACCTCCAGCGCCAGCAGCGCGCGGACCGCATCCAGGTCCTGCGCCCGGAGCAGGCGGGTCAGCACACGGCCGGTGTTCCGGGACAGGAAGGCCCGGTACTCGCTGCGGGCCGTTTCGGTGAGCTGCCACGGCCAGCGCAGACGGTAAAAACAGAGCATCGCCATAATGCCCGCGTCGTCCGCGTCATGTCCCTGAGGAAAAATCGCATCGTATTCTACAAAACGGAGTCGATTTTCAAGGAAACACTGACGGTAATGATATCCCTGCCCCGAAAACGTATGCAGCAGGATGTGGGCGGGGGACTCCTCGATATCCTCCCAATAGGCCGGATACCACAGCCCGGCCAGCGGCTCGGGAACGTCCGTCGGCCAGAACAGCGCCGAAACGTGTTCGGTAATGTTGTTCACAAGGGCGAACAATCCCGTGGGCTGATCCGGCCCGGCGCGGACCACCAGCGTTTCCAGCGCGAAGCAGTTCAGGAACACATCGCTGCCCAACGTCAGCATCCCCGCGCCCGCCGAGAGCTGCCGCAGCTTGCGGCAGTTGTAGAAGGCACAGCTCCCGATGACCCGCAGGCTGTCCGGGAGGGCCACTTCCTCAAGGAAGCTGCCACAGACGGGGTGGAGCGTATCCTGCTCCGGGAGCGGGCCAAGAGGCTGGCCGAACGCCGCGAGGAGCTGCACGGTGCCGTCCTCTGCCACGGCATAGCGGCAGAGGGTCTCTGGCGCGGGCAGGCCGCGTCCCGACTCAGAAAAGCAATAGTCGCCCAGGGCGGTCAAAGGCAGGGGAGCACCGCCCCGCGGCGCGGGCACGGCCTCGGGCAGGTGGATGCAGGGGCTTTCGCCGTAGACTCGCGCCAGCTGCGCGCCGCCGTCCGGCAGGGGCCGCGCATCCAGGATCAGACCGCCAGTCATTTGGAACATGGAAAACAGGACACCTCCGCTCTGTGTAAAAAAGGCCGGGCCGCGCGTGTGCGGACCCGGCCCGACCGAACTTCTTACTGCGCCGCGGCCTGTGCGAGGCAGGCGTCCATGGCGGCAAACACGGCGTCGCTGGTCATGGTGCTGCCGGCAACGGCATCCACCCCGGCGGTCGAACCGGTCTCGGTGAGCTGCGCGGCCAG
>JBJERT010000372.1:0-9544 GCA_051882435.1 Faecalibacterium sp. | reverse complement strand
CGGCAACGGCATCCACCCCGGCGGTCGAACCGGTCTCGGTGAGCTGCGCGGCCAGAGTCTCCGCGGCGGCACCGCCCAGCGCGGGGGTCTCACCGGAGGCGTCGATATCCACCTTGGCGACCTTGCCGCCCGCGATGGTCACGGTGACGGAGACCTCACTGACGCAGCCCTGTGCGCTGGCGGTATAGGTCCCATCGGTGTAAGCGCTGCCGCCTGCGGCCTGCGCAAGGCAGGCATCCATGGCGGCGAACACGGCGTCACTGGTCATGGTGCTGCCGGCAACGGCATCCACCCCGGCGGTCGAACCGGCCTCGGTGAGCTGCGCGGCCAGCGTCTCCGCGGCGGCACCGCCCAGCGCGGGGGTCTCGCCGGAGGCGTCGATGTCCACCTTGGTGACTTTACCGGCGGTGACGGTCACAGTGACGGAGACCTCGCTGACACAGCCCTGCGCACTGGCGGTATAGATACCGTCGGTGTAGGACGCCGCGCCGCCGTTGGCGGCGGGCACCGTGCCGGTGTTGGCGATATAGAGCGAAAGCCCGATGGCCAGCACGATGTCAAGGATCAGCATCAGAAGGCTGCGGCGGTTGAGGAAGGTTTTCTTGAGATTGCTCATAGTTGTGGGAACGGCTCCTTTTCTGAATGGTATGGGTCATTTGGAGGGCTTGAAGCTGTCGCGCAGCGTCACGACACGGTTGTACACGCCCGGGTTCTTGGAATCCGGCGTAAAGAAACCGGTGCGCACGAACTGGAACTTTTCGCCGGGCGTTGCGGAGGCCAGGCTCTGCTCCAGTTTGCAGCCGGTGCGCACGACAACGCTCTCCGGGTTGAGATAGTCCTTGTAATCGCTGCCCTCGGGGATGGCGTTCATGTTCGCCTCGGTGAACAGCTTGTCATACAGCCGGACCTCGGCCTCGACGCAGTGGGCGGCGCTGATCCAGTGGATCGTGCCCTTGACCTTGCGGCCGTCGGCAGGATTGCCGTTGCCGGTCTCAAGGTCGGCGGTGCAGTGGATGGCGGCGATGCTGCCGTCCTCATTTTTGTCCACGCCGGTGCATTTGACGAGATAAGCGCCCATCAGGCGGACCTCGCCGCCCAGCGTCAGCCGCTTGAACTTGGGCGGCGGCACTTCGGCAAAGTCCTCCTTTTCGATCCACAGCTCACGGCTGAACGCCACCTTGCGGGTCGTGGCGTCGTTGGCGTCGCGGTTGGGGTTGTTGGCGATCTCGAAACATTCGGTCCGGTCGGCGGGGTAGTTGTCCACGATAAGTTTGACCGGTTCCAGCACGGCGATGCGGCGCTGCGCGGTCAGGTCCAGCTCGCTGCGGATGCAGGCTTCGAGCTGGCGCATGTCGATCAGGTTCTCCGCCTTGGCGATACCGGCCTCCTTCACAAAGGTGAAAATGGAGCTGGGCGTATAGCCGCGGCGGCGCAGGCCGCACAGGGTGGGCATGCGGGGGTCGTCCCAGCCATCCACGATGCCCAGTTCCACCAGCTCGCGCAGGTAGCGCTTGCTCATGACGGTATTGGTCATGTTCAGGCGGGCGAACTCGCGCTGCTTGGGGAACTCGGTGCCCACGGTGTTGTTGATGACCCACTCGTACAGCGGGCGGTGGTTCTCGAACTCCAGACTGCACATGCTGTGGGTGATGCCCTCGATGGCGTCCTGGAGCGGATGGGCAAAGTCATACATCGGGTAGATGCACCACTTGCTGCCCTGGCGGTGGTGCTCGGCGTACTTGATGCGGTAGATGGCCGGGTCCCGCATGTTCATGTTGGGGCTGGCCAGGTCGATCTTGGCGCGCAGAGTCTTTTCGCCCTCCTGGAACTCGCCCGCCCGCATGCGGCGGAACAGGTCCAGATTCTCCTCCGGGGAGCGGTCGCGCCACGGCGAGGGCCGCGAGGGCTTGCCCGCGTCGGTGCCGCGGTATTCGCGCATCTCGTCGCGGGTCAGGTCGTCCACATAGGCTTTGCCCTCCCGGATGAGCTTTTCGGCGTACTCATAGCACTGGTCGAAGTAGTCGCTGCCGTAGAACACGCCGCCGTTGGGGTCGGCGCCCAGCCAGTGCAGGTCCTCCTGGATGCTCTCCACATACTCGTTGTCCTCGCGGGCGGGGTTGGTATCATCCAGACGCAGATTGAACTTGCCGCCATAGGCGTTGGCGATGGACCAGTTGATATAGATCGCCTTGGCGCTGCCGATGTGCAGATAGCCGTTCGGCTCGGGTGGGAATCGGGTATGGATCTCGTGGACCTTGCCCTCGGCAAGATCGGCGTCGATGATGTCGGTCAAAAAGTTTTTGTCTGCCATGATGACTTTCCCCCTGTCAGGGCACGCAGGCCCAGCAATACGATGTTTTATAAGGACTATGATACACCATTTTCCGCTCTGCTTCAAGGTGGAAAATACAGCTTTGTCCACAAACCGCCCCTCTGCGGGCGGCATTGTGCTCATAAAAAAGACAACTTTTGGCAGAGTGCTTGACACCGTTTGCGGGAGGGAGTATAGTTCGGGTTGGTGTAAGAACGCTTTTGGTTATGAAAAGCAAGGAGGAAGTCGATGAATGCCTTAAAAGAAGCGTTTCGCAGAGAGAATCTGCAAAACAATCTGAACTTTTTCGCCAAGCTGAACCTGGGCCTGCTGCTCACGGCGGTCGGCATCGCGTGGTTCAAGACGCCCAATCATTTTGCCTTTGGCGGCACGTCCGGCCTGTCCATCCTGCTGGCGGCCACCTTCCCGCAGATCGACGTGGGCGGGTTCATGTGGATCATCAACGCGGTGCTGGTGGTGCTGGGATTCATTTTTCTGGGTGTGCAGTGCATGGGGTGGACCATCTATTCCTCGTTCGCCCTGTCCTTTTTTGTCTCGCTCTGCGAGAGGCTGTGGCCGCTGAGCGCGCCCATCACGGGGGATACGCTGCTGGAGCTGATCTTCGCGGTGCTGCTGCCCGCGCTCGGCTCGGCCATCGTGTTCGATATCGGCGCGTCCACGGGCGGCACCGACATCGTGGCGCTGATTTTGGCCAAGCGCACCTCCATGGAGATCGGCAAGGCGCTGATGCTCAGCGATGTGCTCATCGTCATGGCGGCGGCGGTCAAGTTCGGCATGGCGACGGGCCTGTACTGTATCCTCGGTCTGATGGGCAAGGCCTTCGTGGTGGACGGTGCCATCGAGCGCATCCATCTGAGCAAGGTGTGTACGGTCGTCACCGCCAATCCCCAGCCGGTGCTGGATTTTATCATTGGGGAGATGAACCGCTCGGCCACGGTGCAGCGCGCGTATGGCGCCTATACCCACCACGAGACAGCCGTGGTGGTCACGGTGCTGACCCGCCGTCAGGCTGTGCAGCTGCGCAACTTCCTGCGCGCCAACGACCCGAAGAGCTTTATCACCATCGTGAACTCCAGCGAGATCATCGGCAAGGGGTTCCGGGCGCTCTGAAATTGCCCGGGGCGGTTGACGAACGCCCGAAAAAGCGGTATACTAGGCTACGTCCCCCGGCTGCGCACAGCGCAGACCCGGGGCGGCGGGCCGGTTTGTGGCGATACGGCCACAGAAAGGAACACAGGCCGAAAAATTTTAACGGCCGGGTGTAGCGCAGCTGGTAGCGCGCCTGCTTTGGGAGCAGGATGCCGCAGGTTCGAATCCTGTCACTCGGACCAAAAGACACGTTGATTCGTTGAAGAACAACGTGTCTTTTTCTTTTTTCGTCGTTTTGCCGAAGGCGTTTTCAAAAATCCCCCCAAATCTTATAAATGTTATGAGGCGTTGACAATGGAACAGAAAAAGCTCATAATACTACTGTATCGAACAGTTTTGAATGGAACAGTTCGACACAGAAACGAGCGCTCCCCACAGAACGGGAGCCGAAAGGGAGCAAAGCTGATATGGGAATGAGCAAACAGGACAAGTGCGAGCTTGCGGCCCCGCCGTGGGACGGGCCGCAGACCGTCCCGGCACAGATGCGCCGGGTCAGCAACCTGATCTTCCGCAAGATCAATCAGTACAGCCGCAAAAACGGCGTGGAGGACGTCACGCCCATGCATGGGTGGATCCTGGGCTACCTCTACCGCCGCCGGGAGCAAAGCGTGTTCCAGCGGGACATCGAGCGGGAATTTTCCATCACCCGCTCCACCGTGACCAACATTTTGCAGCTCATGGAGCGCAAGGGCTACATCGAGCGCCAGAGCGTGCCGCAGGACGCCCGCCTCAAGCGGCTGGTGCTGACCGCCGAGGGCGCACGGGTGCATGAGCGCACGGTGCTGTCGCTGCACGAGACCGATGACTTTGTGGCCGCGCTGCTGACCGAGGAGGAAAACGCCGAGCTGCTGCGCCTGCTGAACAAGCTGCGCGCCGGGCTGGAGTGAACAAAAGCGTCCGCGTTTTGGGAAAATTATGAATATTTTTCAAAACTTTGGGCAAAGCCGTTGACAATTAAAATGTTTGGCATAAAATTGTTCAGTACCAAACAACAAAAAAGGAGGGTTCCCCGATGCTCAAAAAGTTAGCGTCACACCTGGGCGAGTACAAAAAAGCCGCCATCGTGACGCCGATCCTTTCCGCGCTGGAAGCCGTCATGGATGTGCTGATGCCCACCATCATGGCCTTTATCATTGATGAAGGCATCGAAAAGGGTGACATGGGCGCCATCATCCGGTATGGTCTGCTCATCTTTGTGGTGGCGGCGCTGGCGCTGCTGCTGGGCGTGTCGGCAGGCCGCACCGCCGCCAGAGCCTCCACAGGCTTTGCGGGCAATCTGCGTGACGCGATGTATGAGAACATCCAGCATTTTTCTTTTTCCAACATCGACAAGTTCTCGACGGCGGGCCTCGTCACCCGCATGACCACCGATGTGTCCAACCTGCAAAACGCGTTCCAGATGATGGAGCGCATGTGTGTCCGCGCGCCGGTGCATCTGGTGTTCGCGCTGGTCATGGCGCTGAGCATCAACGCCCGGCTGTCGTTCATCTTTATCGTGGCCATCGCGTTCCTGCTGGTGGTGCTGCTGGGCATCATGCTCCCCACCGTCAAGATCTTCGACCGCGTGTTCAAGAACTACGACGCCCTCAACGCCTCCGTGCAGGAGAACGTCTCGGCCATCCGCGTGGTCAAGAGCTTTGTGCGGGAGGACTTTGAGAACGACAAGTACACCCGCGCCTGCGAGAGCCTGTATCAGCAGTTCGTCAAGGCCGAGAGCCGCCTCAGCCTCAACAGCCCGTCCATGCTCATCGCCGTCTATGGCTGCAATATCGCGCTGAGCTGGTTCGGCGCACATTTCATTCTGAAAGGCATCATCACCACCGGCCAGCTCAACGCGCTGTTCGGCTATATCATGAACATCCTCATGTCCCTGATGATGCTGAGCATGGCGTTCGTTATGCTCAGCATGTCCATGGCCTCGGCCAGACGTATCGTGGAGGTGCTGGACGAGACCACCGACCTGCCCGCGGCGAAGCAGCCCGTGCAGCAGGTGGCCGACGGCAGCGTGGAGTTCGACCATGTGACCTTCCAGTATAAGCACGGCACCGGCCAGCCCGTGCTCAATGACATCACCTTCTCCATCCGGCCGGGCGAGACCATCGGCATCCTGGGCGGCACCGGCAGCGCGAAGTCCAGTCTGGTGCAGCTCATCCCCCGCCTGTACGACGCGGCCAGCGGCAGC
Source organism: Faecalibacterium sp. (assembly GCA_051882435.1). Taxonomy (GTDB): domain Bacteria; phylum Bacillota; class Clostridia; order Oscillospirales; family Ruminococcaceae; genus Faecalibacterium. The sequence continues at coordinate 3,881 of JBJERT010000372.1, read as the reverse complement.
GTGAAGGTGGGCGGCGTGGATGTGCGGGATTACAACCTCGACGTGCTGCGCCGGGAGGTCTCCATGGTGCTGCAGAAGAACGTGCTGTTCTCCGGCACCATCCTCGACAACCTGCGCTGGGGCGACGAGAACGCCACCGAGGAAGAGTGCATCCGCGCCGCAAAGCTGGCCTGCGCGGACGAGTTCATCCAGCGCTTCCCGGACAAGTATCATACATGGATCGAGCAGGGCGGCACCAATGTTTCGGGCGGACAGAAGCAGCGCCTGACCATCGCCCGCGCCCTGCTGCGCAAGCCGAAGATCCTGATCCTGGACGATTCCACCAGCGCGGTGGACACCGCCACCGATGCAAAGATCCGTCAGGCATTCCGCGAGGAGATCCCCGGCACGACCAGGATCATCATCGCGCAGCGCATCTCCTCCGTGCAGGACGCCGACCGCATCCTGGTGCTGGAGAACGGCCGCATCGACGGCATGGGCACCCACGAGGAGCTGCTGGCCTCCAACAAGATCTATCAGGAGGTCTACCACAGCCAGACGCAGGGCGGCGGCGATTTTGACAAGCAGGGAGGTGAGCAGTAATGGCACAGGCAAAAGCGATCCGCGGCCCCGGGCATGGCCCCGGCGGCATGGGGCGGCCGCGCCCCAAGGTGGAGAACCCCGGCAAGCTGCTCAAACGCATCATGGCGGAGGTGTTCCGCCACTATCTGCCCCACTGCATCCTCGTGCTGGTCTGCATCCTCGTGAGCGCGCTGGCCAATGTGCAGGCCAGCCTGTTCCTCCAGACCCTCGTGGATGACTATATCATCCCCATGACCCACCAGCAGGACCCCAGCTTTGCGCCTCTGGCGGGCGCGCTGGTCCGCGTGGGCTGCATCTACGCGGTGGGCGTGCTGGCCGCGTGGCTCAACTCCCGCGTGATGGTCAACGTTACCCAGGGCACCCTGCGCAATCTGCGCATCGAGCTGTTCACCCACATGGAGAGCCTGCCCATCTCGTATTTTGATACCCACGCCCACGGCGATATTATGTCGGTCTACACCAACGACGTGGATACCCTGCGCCAGATGATCAGCCAGAGCATCCCGCAGCTGGTCTCCAGCGCCATCACCATCGTGTCGGTGTTTGCGAGCATGTGCATGCTCAGCGTCCCGCTGACGGTCATCACCATGGTCATGGTGGCGCTGATGCTCTGGACCTCCAAAAAGCTGGCGGGCATGAGCGGAAAGTACTTTCTGGCCCAGCAGAAGGATCTGGGCGCGGTGAACGGCTACATCGAGGAGATGATGGAGGGCCAGAAGGTCGTCAAGGTGTTCACCCATGAGCAGAAGACCCTCGAGGGCTTCCGCGAGCTGAACAACCGGCTCAAGGAGAGCGCCAACAACGCCAACGCGTACTCCAACATGATGATGCCGGTCAATGCTCAGATGGGCAACATCAGCTATGCGCTGTGCGCCCTGATCGGCGCGGCAATGGCCGTGGGCAACGTGGGCGGCATGACGCTGGGCACGGTCATGGCCTTCCTCTCGCTGAACAAGAGCTTCAATATGCCCATCAGTCAGGTGTCCATGCAGGCCAACAGCATCGTCATGGCGCTGGCGGGCGCGGAACGCATCTTCAAGATGATGGACGCGACCCCCGAGACCGACGAAGGTACGGTCAGCCTCGTGAACGTCAAGTACGACCGGGAGGAAAATCTGGTGGAGACCACCGAGCGCACCGACCTCTGGGCCTGGAAGCAGCAGGACGAGGCAGGCCGCGCGACCTATACGAAGCTGGCGGGCAACATCACCTTCCAGAACGTGAACTTTGGCTATGTGCCCGAAAAGACGGTGCTGCACGGCATCAACCTGTATGGCAGGCCCGGCCAGAAGATCGCCTTTGTCGGCTCCACCGGCGCGGGCAAGACTACGATCACCAACCTGATCAACCGGTTCTATGATATTTCGGACGGCGAGATCCGCTATGACGGCATCGACATCAGCCGCATCCGCAAGTCTGACCTGCGCCGGAGCCTTGGCATCGTGCTGCAGGATACGCACCTGTTCACCGGCACGGTCATGGAGAACATCCGCTACGGTCGGCTGGGCGCGTCCGATGAGGAGTGTGTGGCCGCGGCGCGTCTGGCCAACGCGGATGGCTTTATCCGCCGCCTGCCGGACGGCTACAACACCATGCTGACCGGCGACGGCGCCAACCTTTCGCAGGGCCAGCGCCAGCTGCTGGCCATTGCCCGCGCGGCTGTCGCGGACCCGCCGGTGCTGATCCTGGACGAGGCGACCTCCTCCATCGATACCCGCACCGAGGCGCTGGTGCAGCGCGGCATGGACGGCCTGATGTATGGCCGTACCTCGTTCGTCATCGCACACCGCCTGTCTACCGTCCGCAACGCGGACTGCATCGTCGTCCTGGAGCAGGGCCGCATCATCGAGCGCGGCAGCCACGACGAGCTGATCGCGAAGAAGGGGAAGTATTACCAGCTCTACACGGGGAATCTGGAGGAGTGACGGTTTTCCCGCTTATTTTCCCGCTTTTTGAAAAAAGCGGGGCAAAAACTTTTTGATTCGCCCATCGCCTGCGCGATGGGCGGGAGAGTTTTCTGGTTGGACGGAAGGCGGCGGCACCGGTTTGCGCGCTCCCGCGCGCGGCGGCTGCGCCGACGGGCCGGAAACGGAAGGAAAACACAAAAAGGTCCCCGCAGGGTTCGGCCTGCGGGGGCTTTTTTGGTGCATCTGCATCAAAAAATGCGAATTTTTTTGTAGAAGTTCCCGCCGGAGGGTTGAAACGGAAGGGGGATTCATTGTACAATACAAACGATAATGCTGAAAACAGGGTCAGCCGGGCAAACCCGGCGGAAAAGTGAGGAATCTATGGCGAAGTATGATATTCGTGTGCTGGCGCTGGATCTGGACGGCACGCTGACCAACGACCAGAAGCAGATCACGCCCCGGACCCGTGCCGCGCTGGATGCTGCCATCGCGCGGGGCGTGACCGTCGTGCTGGCCAGCGGCCGGCCTGTGGCGGGCATCCAGCCGCTGGCCCGGGAGTTGGGGCTGGACCGCGTGGGCGGGTGCATCCTCGCCTTCAACGGCGGCACCATCGTGGACTGCCGGACGGGGGAAGTGCTCTACCAGAACCGTCTGCCTGCCGATATCGTGCCGGAGCTGTGCGCCTTTGCGGCGCAGCAGGATGTGGCGATCCTGACCTACAATGCCCCCGGCGAGCAGGAAGGCGTTCTCACCGAGCGCCCCGAGGACCCCTGGGCCATGCGGGAGGGCGCCATCAACAAGCTGCCCATGATCCGGGTGGATGATCTGGCGGCGTTCGTGGATTATCCGGTGAGCAAAATGCTCATCACGCTGGACCCCGCGAAGATGGAGGCCGTGGAGGCTGCGGGCAAGCGGCAGTTTGCCGGGCGTATCGATCTGTACCCCTCGTGTGCGTTCTTTCTGGAGGCTGTGCCGCTGGGGGTGGCCAAGGACGTGAGCCTTGCGGCCCTGCTGGAGCGCATGGGGCTGACCCGCGCCAACCTGATGGCCTGCGGTGACGGCATGAACGACCGCTCCATGATCGCCTATGCGGGCGTGGGCGTTGCCATGCAGAACGCTGCCGACCCCGTAAAGGAGGCCGCCGACTATGTGACCGAGGCCGATAACAACCACGACGGCGTGGCGGAGGCCATTGAAAAATTCATTCTGGCCGACTGAAACGGCACCCGCCGACGGACGAGGGCGCAGCCCCCGCGCGCGGGAGCGCGCAAACCAGTGCCGCCCAACTCCCGGCTTCCATAAGACCCTCTGCAAAACGCGAATGCGTTTTGCGATTGAAAAGTTTTTTCGGTTCCTTTTTTTCAAAAAAGGAACAAAACCCCCGTATCTCCC
>JBJERT010000371.1:0-2588 GCA_051882435.1 Faecalibacterium sp. | reverse complement strand
TCATTTCGCCGTAGAGGTCGTTGCCCTCACGGGTGCGCTCGCCGACGCCGGTGAACACCGAGTAACCGTTGTGCTCGGTGGCGATGTTATAGATCAGCTCCTGGATCAGGACCGTCTTGCCGACACCGGCGCCGCCGAACAGACCGATCTTGCCGCCCTTGACGTAGGGGCAGATCAGATCGACGACCTTGATGCCGGTCTCGAGGATCTCGGTGGTGGACTGCTGCTCCTCATAGCTGGGAGCGGGGCGGTGGATGGGCCAGTAGGCATCGGGCGCGGGGGCGGGCTTGTTGTCCACCGGCTCGCCCAGCAGGTTGAACACGCGGCCCAGGCACTGCTCGCCCACCGGCACCTTGATGGACTCGCCGGTGTCCACGGCTTCGGTGCCGCGTACCAGGCCATCGGTGCTGCTCATGGCGATGCAGCGCACCACGTTGTCACCCGTGTGCTGTGCCACCTCTACCACCAGCTTGCGGCCATTGAGGTCGATCTCAATGGCGTTGAGCAGGTCGGGCAGCTGGCCGTCCTCGAACTGGATATCCAGCACCGGGCCGATGACCTGGATCACCTTGCCGATGTGTTTTTCGGACATAGGCTACAACTCCTTACTTTCTTTGGTTGGTTAGTGCTCTGCGCCGGCCACGATCTCAGTGATCTCCTGCGTGATGGCGGCCTGACGGGCACGGTTATAATACAGATTCAGATGCTCGATCATCTCCGAAGCGTTCTTGGTCGCGGAGTCCATGGCGGTGCGGCGGGCAGCCAGCTCGCTGGCCACGCTCTCGCACACGGCGCCGTAGACCAGACCCGCGACATACTCCGGGATGATGGCGCTGAACACTTCCTCGCTGCTCGGACGATACAGGATCTGGCTGCGGCGGGCGGCGGCCTTCTGCTCCTCGGTCGGCTCGATGGTCAGCGGCAGCACTTCCATCACGCTGGCGGTCTGGGTCATCATCGAGGTGAAGCGGGTGTAGCAGAGCTTCACGGCGTCGAAGTCGCCTTTTAGGAAGCCCCCCGTCACCTGCCGCGAGATCTGGAAGCAGTCGCCCACCGAAACATCCGCGACGAGCGCATATTCCTGCGTGAGCAGCTCCGCGTCATGGTGGAGGAAATACTCCACCGCCCGCTTGCCGATGGGCAGCACGGTGACAGGGCCTTCCTGCGCGGCGGCCAGCTTGAACACATTGGCATTGTATCCGCCCGCCAGCCCGCGGTCGCCCGCGATAACGATGAGCAGCGTACGGCGCACCTGGGCACGGCGCAGATACGGGGTGTTGGCCCGGGGGTCTGCGGCGGCGATCTCGGTCAGCGTCTGGTGCAGCGTTTCAAAATAGGGGCGGCTGTGTTCCACCCGCTCCTTGGCGCGGCGCATTTTGGAGGAAGCCACCAGCTCCATAGCCTTGGTGATCTGCATGGTACTCTCTACGCTTTTGATGCGCAGCTTGATGTCCTTCATGGAACCTGCCATGCGTTACGCCTCCTTCCTGTCAGTGCGCCTTGACGAAGCTCTGAGTGTAGCGGGTCAAAGCAGCCTTGAGCGTTTCTTCGGTGTCTTTATCGAGATTTCCGGTGGTGCGCACGGCCTCCATCACGGCCAGTCCGTCCGCATCGGTGTCGAGGAACTCATACAGTCCGCGCTCGTACTCCGCCACATCCGGCACCTTGACCTCCACGAGATAGTCATGGATGGTCGCGTACAGGACAGCCACCTGCTTCTCCACCGGAACGGGAGCCGAACGGTTCTGCTTGAGCACTTCCACGATGCGCTCGCCCTGTGCCAGACGGGCCTTGGTGTCGGCGTCGAGGTCCGAGCCGAACTGCGCGAAGGACTGCAGCTCGCGGTACTGGGAGTAGACCAGCTTCAGCGTACCGGCGACCTTCTTCATGGCCTTGATCTGGGCGTTGCCGCCGACGCGGGACACCGAGATGCCCGGGTTGACGGCCGGCATGACGCCGGAGTGGAACAGCTCCGTCTCCAGGAAGATCTGTCCGTCGGTGATGGAGATCACGTTGGTCGGGATGTAGGCGGACACGTCGCCCGCCTGCGTCTCGATGATGGGCAGAGCCGTCAGGCTGCCGCCGCCCTTCTCATTGGAGAGCTTGGCGGCGCGCTCCAGCAGACGGGAGTGCAGATAGAACACGTCGCCGGGATAGGCCTCGCGTCCCGGAGGACGGCGGATCAGCAGCGACAGCGCACGGTAAGCCACCGCGTGCTTGGACAGGTCATCATAGATAATGAGGACATGCTTGCCCTGCTGCATGAAATACTCGCCCATGGCGCAGCCGGAATAGGGCGCGATATACTGCAGGGGCGACAGCTCGGAGGCCGTAGCCGATACCACGATGGTATACGCCATCGCGCCCGCCTCGGTCAGATTCTGCACAAGGTTGGCAACGGTGGAACGCTTCTGGCCGATAGCGACATAGATGCAGATCACATCCTTGCCCCGCTGGTTGATGATGGTATCCGCCGCGATGGTGGTCTTGCCGGTCTGGCGGTCGCCGATGATCAGCTCACGCTGGCCGCGGCCGATGGGGATCATGGAGTCGATGGCCTTGATGCCGGTCTGCAGCGGCTCCTTGAC
>JBJERT010000370.1:2731-12696 GCA_051882435.1 Faecalibacterium sp. | reverse complement strand
GCGTGGCCCGCCTCTCGCAGAACCGTCCTTCGCCATATTGCTCCCCCTCCTTTCCTTACGGGCGGTTATACCCCGTTTGATTTCGCTTTTTTTGTGCGTAAGACCCCGGCACCGTTGCCCGGAAGACGAGCCGTAGAGATTTCGACCGCCCCTCCCGGTCAGGAGGAGTGCCTGTTATGCCAGCGATCTCCGCGTTCAGCATGAATTTTCGCATGACAAGAAGCGCACAGAGAGATCAGATTGCTTCGCTCGTGTGTTCCACCTTCAGCCAAAGGCTTGATGTGATGGACTTGCTCCACAGGAATCAGCTTTCCTTCTCTGTAGCACCGCTCACAAAAGGGATGCTCAGAAGCGTAGCTGTCACGAATCCGTTTCCATGCTCTGCCGTAGCGTTTCTTTGTGTTAGGGTCTCTGCCATAACGTTCATACTGTTTATTTGTCAGCTTCTCATGCTCTTCACAGTAACGACGGTCGGTAAGCTCCGGGCACCCGGGGTAAGCGCAGGGATGCTTTGGCTTTCTCGGCATCGCCAACACCTCCTTCAGTTTGTACAGGAGGAGGTGCCAGCACTGCCCGGCATGGGAAACCTTTCTGTACGGCATAGGTCCTCCTCTGCATAAGAAAAGCCCCGGAGGACGGGCTTGTGATGTCCTTCGAGGCTCGGTTCATTTTCGCTTTTCGCCATGATAATCATACCATAGGAGGCAGATGTATTGCTATGGACGTTACTGTACACCTTCCGGGACGACCACGCAGGCCAGGGCTTTTTTGTGAAGCTTGAAGATGTTGTCGATACCGTAGTTCATATCCACAGCAATCTGCTCCCAATGCAGGAAGCAGAGGTATCTCTTTTCCAGCAGGGTTTGGTATTCGGGATTTTCCACGGCCTTGATCACTCCGATGATTTCAAGCTTCAGCTCTACCAACGCATCAATGTCCCGGTTAATCTCAGATTGCAGGTCGATGATCTTACAAACGGTGTCTGCCATCGTGGAGGTGGAGCTGCTGGGATTACGAGGCATTCCGGTGATGGTGCTTGTACATTTGGTGGCGAGGTCATTTAAGGACGTGACCTGATCGATCTTGCTGTCGATACGCTGGTCAAGGCGATACGCCTGTGAAAGATATTCTTTTGCTGTCATCATGCACCTCCGATAAAATATATGGTTTCTCGGATTGTCATAGATTTGCTTTGACGGCATCAATCAGGGAATTCTGGGTCAGCTCCTTCATGGAGAGTGCTTTCAGGATTCTCTCGTCGATTGTGCCTTTGGTGATGATGTGTTGTATCACCACGGTTCCTGCAGTCTGGCCCTGCCGCCATAGCCGGGCGTTGGTCTGCTGATATAATTCCAGCGACCATGTCAGCCCGAACCAGATGAGGGTGGAGCCGCCAGCCTGAAGGTTTAGGCCGTGGCCCGCAGAAGCTGGATGGATGACTGCGACAGGAATTTTCCCGCTGTTCCAGTCGGTGATGTCCTTGCTGGATTTTATCTCACGGACATCAAAGCGCTGCTTGATTCGCATAAGGTCATGCTTGAACCAGTAGGCCACCAGCAGTGGTTTGCCGTTTGCAGCCTCGATGATATCCTCCAGACCGTCCAGCTTGCGGTCATGAAACTCCACCGTATCGCCATCATCGCTGTAGATGGCACCGTTGGCCAGCTGTACCAGCTTTCCGGTAAGAGAAGCGGCATTCGCAGCAGTGACTTCACCTTCGGGCAGCCGCAGCACCAGCTGGCTTTTTAGCTCCTCGTAGCGGATGCGTTCCTCATCAGACAGGCGCACCTCGTATTTTGAAGAAAGCAGCTCCGGCATTTTCAGGTGGTCGGTGGATTTCATTGATATGGTCATATCGGAGATTTTGCGGTAGATGGCATCCTCGGCATTGGGCATCGGCTTGTAGGAGTAGATGATTTGACCATTTCTCTTATCCGGCAGGAAGTAGTCGTCCCTATACTGGGTGATGAAGCGTCCGAGGCGTTTTCCCATGTCCAGCAGCTTGAATTCTGCCCACAAGTCCATCAGACCGTTGGAGGAAGGTGTGCCAGTGAGACCGATGATGCGTTTTACCTTGGGTCTGACCTTCATAAGCGCCCGAAAGCGTTTTGACTTATGGTTCTTGAAGGAGGAAAGCTCGTCAATGACCACCATATCGTAATCAAAAGGAAATCCGCTGTCCTCGATCAGCCAGCTCAGGCTTTCCCGGTTTATAATCGTAATATCCGCACCGCTCATCAGGGCAACGCAGCGTTCCTTTGGCGTACCAACCACAACGGAGTAGGTCAGATGATGCAGGTGTTCCCATTTTTCGATTTCTGCAGGCCAGGTGTCGCGGGCTACACGGAGGGGTGCGACTACTAGGATGTGGCGGGCTTCAAAGCTGTCAAACAGCAGATCCGCGATGGCAGTCAGGGAGATCACCGTCTTGCCCAGACCCATATCGAGCAGGACAGCAGCCACGGGGTGGGTTTCGATGTAGTCGATGGCGTAGGCCTGATAATCATGAGGTGCGAACTTCATCCAGCATCCCTCCGATCTGCTCCACGCTGTCGATGACGTATACCCGGAAGCCCAGTGACCGCAGGAGCCGGTGGCGTGAGAGCTGGAGCGGGCGTGGCTTTTTGCCGGGAGCCTTCAGTTCCACGAAGGCGATATGGCCATCAGGTATTAAAACGAGGCGGTCGGGCATTCCGTCGAAGCTTGGAGACACGAACTTCACCGCAATCCCGCCGAGCTTTTTTGCCTCTGTCGCTAACTTGTTTTCGATCTGTTTTTCTCTCATACTTGCCTCCCATCAGGGCTTGAATCCGGGACGTGCAAGGTGTATCAATGCCATTTCAGAACTTTTTCTAAGGGCTGTTTTTATAGGCCTTAGAGAATTTTCGTATAAGACCTTGATACACCTTGTCATCCCATGGCCTCAATTCAGGAAATCATCTCCGGTATCGTCCTCTGTTCGGATACGCAGGCCCTTGAAATACCGCTTCCGGTTCAGCACCACGCGCTCAAAGCCAGCGCTCTCCAAGGCGAAGTAGAAGTCCGCCGTACTGCGCACGTACTCGTTGGTATCGATACAATAGTTCCGATACGCCTGGTAGAGGGACGAGGAGCTTTCCTTATAGTCATCGCCGGTGTCACACTTGTCCTCGATGAAGTGGCCAAACCAGTCATTCTGGCTGCGGTATTCGCGGATCGCGTCCTGCACGCAAGTCGGCACGGGAATCTGGTACTCCAGCTCGATGACCTTCTTGGCACCCTCGATCACCCACGCCAGAATGCTCTCACCCGCGTTGTCATACAGGTACTCGCCATAATTCTTGATGTCGCTTTTACCAGTGATCTTGGCGTTGAACGGGATGACGATCAGCCTGCGCCAGATGCCGTCATCGGAGGCGCTGACCCTCGGCAGGTGATTGGTATAAAGCACCAGCGTGTGGCAGGGCTTGAAGGAGAACGGGTCCTTGTACTTCTTTTCCGCAAACACGTCGTCCGTGGAGCAGAGCTGTTTGACAGTGGAGTCGTTTAGTCGGGCACCTTCCTGCATTTCGGCAGCGATCAGGAGCCGCTTACCCTTGACCTCGGCCATCTCCGGTTTGATGTTCCGGCGGCAGCCCACGGTTAGGGTGTCGGCGGAGATGTTGCCACTGTACAGCCCCAGCACGCGGGAGATCGCGTTCCAGAAAGTGGACTTTCCGTTGCGACCATCGCCGTAAGCAATGATGAGTGCCTCTACATAGACCTTGCCGATAGCGGCCAGACCGCAGATCATCTGGACGTAGTCGATCAGCTCCTGATTGCGCTGAAAGATGAGATCGAGGCAGTCCTGCCAGATCTGTTGGCCCTTCGAGCCGGGGGTAACGGAGGTGATCTTCGTGATAAAGTCCTCCGGGGAATGTTCCCGCGCACCGGCCATGCCCAGTCGCAGGTCATAGGTGGCTTCCGGGGTGTTAAGCGCAAAGCAATCGGCGTCCAGATCCCTCGGTGAGATCTCCAGCATCGGGTGGGATTCCTTCAGCGTGGAGGTGATGTTTCTGGAGTCCCGGCGCTTGATGACGAAAGCGCGGTAGGCCTGCGCGGCGAGGAATTCCTGATAGGCCTGCAGCTGCTCGTCACTCATCAGTTGCTCAGCCTTGCTCTTAGTGGTGCCATCAAGAATGGTCTGGGCACCGCTGTTCTTCATCTTCTCCAACGCGGAGAGCAGGTCCCGACCGGCTTCCTTCATCTGGCGGCGGGTCAGCTCATGGGCAACAGCCTGCGCACCGGGCTCCGACTCCTGCCAGTAATGATCGCTGTAGCGGATAAAGTGGGTTGCCGGGGAGTAGCGCAGCTCCTTGGAGAAATACTTGGACAGCACCTCGGCCTGCCCGACGTCGGAATAATCCTCCGGCTTATAGCTGGCCGGATCGTTGTAGATCTCCGGGGACACATAGCCGTCCTGCTGCCGGATGCGGGCGAAGAAGCGCTGGGCGCTGTGCCAGATGGTGGAAAGCTCCGATGCCTCCAGCGGCGGGACGCACTTTACCGCCTCGTCCATGAACGCCTGATATGCCTCGTCGGAATCCCCATACTTCTTGATGACACGACCGGCGAAGCGGGACATGGTGGCGTTGCGGCTGCCTTCAGGAATGACAGTGTTGCCGTCGTACTGACCATCCGGCAGATCGTCGTCGAAGGCATCCTCCTCCAGAAACTCCGTCAGGGTCATGCGGCCCGGATAGATGGCGACATCCGCAGCGCTGGTTCCGAAGAAGAATCGGGCGGCATCCAGCGCCTTGGTGTCAAAGTACGGGAAGATGGAATTGACCAGCTTCTTCATGTCACTGTACAGTGCCGCGTCAGTGATGTAGTCGATGGGAAACAGAACATGGAACTTGGGCCGCGCCGGTTTCCCGTTCTTCTCCCGCATGTTGAAGCGGCTGTAATGGATGGCGAAGGTCACGCCGGGGAAAGCCTCCATGACGTCCTCCGGTGTCTTCCAACCGGCAGGGTTCTCGGTGTGGTCGTTGTCGCAGTCCACCGGCAGGCAGTCGCTGCCAATGAAGTTGTCGCCGTTGCGGTAGCTGTTCCGATACTCCGCGCACACATAGTCGTGGCAGATGGCCTTCTTCAAGCTGGCTTCGTCCAGAATGACATGCTTGTGCGGGTAGGAACAGTTGCCGGGATTGCCGGTAACGTCGGCGCTATAGATCGTGAACATCAGTCATACACCTCCCGAGATTCCTCCTCCAGCACCTTGGTGATGAATTTGAGGGCGCGGATCGTGGTCTCCAGTTCACAGTCGCCGCCGAGGAAGACCTCGAAGCCTCTGCAGCCGTACCTGTCGACATAGGTGTTTATCTTCATGTCTGTGCTGCCTTCATCCTGAATGCGGAAATAGGTGCGTCCGCCGTGGCCGGTGTCGCCGCCCATGAAGCCGGTGGTTCCAGCCTCCACTTCGAGAATGTTGGCGCTTACTACGTCGCGGGTATAGGTCGTGATCTCTGTGCCATCCGGCAGCATACGGCGTTTTTCCTTGATTTCATACATAGTCTCAAACCTCCTGACAGTCTTCGGTGAAGTAGCGCAAGCGGTAGCTCTTCCACTTGGCGCGGTTGATCTCTGCCTGCATGCCCGCAGAGATGCGACTGCCGAATACCCAGACCTCCGAGCACTTTCTCATGAGGGCGTTCCCGAAGAACAACCCAAGCTTACGCTCGGCGGGGTCGGCATCGTTCAGAAACTGCGGGAACAACAGATGCGGCGCGATGGGGATATACCCGGTTTCGACAGCAAAGCGGCTGTAGCGTCTCGCGGCCTTGGTGTTGGCTGCAACATCTCCGGCATAGGGAGAGCAGATGTACACGATGGGCCGGAAGGCGCGAAGGGCGCGGTGCTCCTGATCGATGTCCGTCAGGGCATCGTGGGCGGTCGGGTCCAGATAGCCTTCGCTGTTGTACTTGCTGATCGTCATGACGCGATTCCTCCTTTCCGGGCGGACATAGGAAAAGGGCGTCCACCTCTAATTTCCACTGGAGATGAACGCCTGATTTGAGCGGGCCAAAATCAATCCTTTTTGTAAAAAGGTGTGACGTAGCCATCTGCCCGGAGCAGTAGGCCTGTTGCCCACGGCGGGGTCCGGCCTATCTGCTCACACACAGTATCCAACGACATATGCGGATCAGCCTTGATGACCAGTTCGTCGTGGATATGCATCACGATGGAGCATCGCCGAAGCGTGCGCATGGCGTAGCAGAGAATGTCGCGAGCGGTGGCTTGCACGATGTTCTCTACGAACTTGGGGCCGTAGGAATCCAGCCGCTCCCATTTTTTCGTCGCGCCGACGCCTTCATAGGTGATACACTCGCCGCCGAACCTGTTGGTACCGATCTTCGGCTTCACATAGGCAAGGTTCCTTCCGGAGGGCAGCGTGATAAACAGCATCCCGCTCCGGCAGGAAAAGGTCAGCCCGTAGCTGCTGGTGGTATGCTTATACCGAACGGCCTCCATGACCGCCCGGTCCACATCCCACCAGAATTCTACGATCCGAGGGTTCGACTGCCGCCAAGCGTCCACCAGCGGCGGGAGCTCGTCCTCTGTCAGGCCCATTTCGATGGCACCCATCGCCTTCAGAGCGCCGACGGAGCCGCCGTAGCCGAGGGCCAGCTCCGCGATTTTTCCCTTTTGCCGCAGGTGGCCATTGATCCCGTGCTTTTCCACGGGGACCTTGAACATCTGGCTGGCGCTGGCGCAGTAGATGTCGCCGCCTTGCTCGAAGACCTTCTGCCGCCACGTCTCCCCAGCGTACCAGGCGATGACGCGGGCCTCGATGGCGGAGAAGTCGGCCACGAGAAACTGAGCGCCATCTCTGGGGATGAACGCGGTGCGGATCAGCTGAGAAAGTGTGTCCGGCACATCCTCATACAGGAGCTTCACGGCGTCGAAGTCACCGGCGCGAACAAGGGCACGGGCTTCGGCGAGATCCGGAAGATGATTCTGAGGCAAGTTTTGCAGTTGGATGTTCCTCCCGGAAAACCGGCCTGTCCGCGCAGCGCCGAAGAACTGAAACATCCCACGGGCACGGCTGTCGGAGCAGACAGTATTCTCCATCGCCTGGTATTTCCGAACGGAGGACTTGGCAAGCTGCTGCCGCAGGGACAGCACCTCTCGCAACTCCGCTGGGGCATCCTTCAGAAGCTCCGCCACGGCCTTCTTGTCGAGGGACTCGGTCTCCATGCCGTTGTCCGAAAGCCACTGCTTCATCTGCTGCACACTGTTGGGGTTCTCTAAAGAGGTCATCCGCTTCATGGCGGTGGTCAGTTCCTGCCGGGAGCGGGTATCCATGTCGATGGCGGCATGGACTAGCTCCATGTCCAGCCGGACGCCACGGTCGTTGATTTCCTGATCGATGTGGTATTCCTCCCAGACCTGATCCAGGACCGGGAATTTAGCCAGCCTCTGCTGGATACCCATCTCGGTCTCCACGTCGCGCAGGTTGTAGCGCTTGAAGGCGTCCCATTTGTCCGGTGCGTGGAAGGGGCGGTTCCGGGTGCGCTGGCCGTTTGTCTTCGTGGGAGCGCAGGGCTGGCAGAAGAATTTGATCAGCTCCTTGCCCTCGGTCAGCTTCTGTTTTTCCAGCCCCAGCACGGCACCGACGCCTTCCAAGGAGAGCGGCAGGCCCATCGTAGCCGCCCAGACCATTGAGCAGCGCCAGCTTTCCGGGTTCAGGAAGCAAGCCACATCCTGCGATAGAGGATGCTTGTCATGGAACGGATCAAGGCTGATCCCCAGATCCAGAAGATAGCGGGACAGGCAGACCCGCTCAAAGCTGGCGTTGAAGGCCCACTTGGTAACTGTATCGTCGGTGAGAGCATCCAGCACATCGGCGGGAATTTTCTCGCCACAGGCCAGATCCACCACCTGCACCGGACCGGAGTCCGCACTGTACCCGAAAAGCAGAATTTCAAAGCTGGGAGACTCGCAGTAACGGTACACACCACTTTTCTGGAGAGGTACGTCGCTGTAGGTCTCGATATCGATTGATAGGGTTTTCATAGATGTTCCATCCTTCCTGAAAAGGGCGACAGAGAAAACACCCTGTCGCCCGGTTGGATCACTGCTTTCTGCTGCGGATGGCCTGATACCAGCGCTTCCACGTGGGGAGGAACCTCTTGACTACAGCGCGGAGGATCTGATAGATCACAGCGCCGATGAAGTAGAAGATCGCTCCGTAAATAATGAAGAAGGCAGCATAGTTCACGATGACAGCAATCAGCTCATTTGCGGTGTTTACCAGTTGTTCCATAATCGTCACCTCATTTGTTAGAAATGGGCTGGCGGCAGCTTGGCACCACCAGCCCGGTTACTCACTTCAGAGCCTTCATACGCGCCTGATGGTACTCGTCATCCTGCGTGGACTTCTTTGCCTCGCGCTTCTCGCGCCGGAAGTCATTGATCACGGTCTGGATGGCGACCACCGCCCAAGACAGGACGACGACGCAGAAGCAGCCGATGAGGATGTTGCACAGCACGGTGGAAATCATGATTTCATTCATTGTCATATACCTCCATTAATCCAAGAAATCGTCGTCTTCGTCGGTGGCGAAGTCGGACTCAGCGCTGGCTTTGCCGCCGAGGGGCTCACCGTCACGGACCTTCTGCAGGTTGTTCAGACCGCAGGCGATGCCGCGATTGCCGGAGCTGTTGAAGGCGTAGAAGGTGATGCTGGCACGACCGTACACGCCGGAGTAGACCTCGGAGCGGGTCAGGATCGGGTTGCGGTCCACGTCCACGATGCCGGGGGCAGAGGTGGCGTTGGCGTTGATGAAGTAGCAGCCTGCGTAGGCCAGATCATCCGGACGCTCAGTGTCTCCATCGCGGAGCGGAGTCTTGATAGCAGTCAGCGGGGGTACGGACTTGCCGTTGCCCTTCAGCTTGGCCTCGCCCTCCTTATAGGCAGCCTCAATGGCAGCCTTAATCTTGGCCAGGGTCTTGGTGTCGGTTTTGGGGATGATCAGGCTCACGCTGTACTTGGGCGTGCCGCCGTTGATGGACTTGGGCTCCCAGACGTTGGCGTAGCTCCAACGGGTATCGGGACCGGTGATAACCTTCATGGGGTTGCTGGGTTTTACGTTCTTATTCATTGTCAAAATCCTCCATAAAATCATTCTTTGCCGTGTTCATGGCCGGACGCTTGTCGCTTTCCGGCACGAGCGTGGGTTTGCCTTGCGGCTTCTCGATGTAAGCCGTGAGTAGTTCGTCGAAGCGGGCCTTTCCGAGCATCTTCTGCATGGCGGTGATGCCGAGCAGCTTGTGTTCAAAGGGATCGAAACCTGCTCCCTTGACCGCCTGCGTGACGGCGGCCTCGTTGGTGTACCTGCGGTTGGACCGGCCTTCAACCAGTTTCCAGCCGCACCATTCCTTTCCGCTGACCGCTTGCTGCAGGGCATACTCCTTGATGTCCGAGGCCCATGCGACCAGATCGTCCACGCGGGAGAGAATGTCTTCGATCTCCTCGTCCGTCAGGAGCGGCGGCAGCTTGAAGTCGTAGCGGGCCAGCTCCAGATTGGCCTCGGCCCTTGCGCGGCAGTCGTTCTTGGCCTTGCAGAAGCCGCACCATTCGCCGCAGAGGAAGTTACCGTCCCCGGCAAAGGCCAACTGGGCCGTGGGTTTCAGGACCTCGTCTGCCCACCGGTAGAGATCCTCCTTGGAGAGGGCGAAGGAGCTGATGTTCTGCCTTCGGGGCTGGTAGATCGTCATGGCCACCGTGTCGATGTCATAAATGTCGTCGAACAGCTCCAACGCGCCAAGACCGTAGCACTTCATCTGCGGGTTGTCCTCCGCCGAGACCAGGACACCGAGCCCATGCTTGTAATCGATCACATGCATCGTGCCATCCGCGATCAGGATGGCGTCGGAAGTGCCGAAGCCTTGTTCCACCCAGCGAGAGAAGTCCACCCGCTGCTCGATCAAGACGACCGGGTCCG
>JBJERT010000370.1:0-2631 GCA_051882435.1 Faecalibacterium sp. | reverse complement strand
TGTTCCACCCAGCGAGAGAAGTCCACCCGCTGCTCGATCAAGACGACCGGGTCCGCGCAGGTTTCTTTGGCTGCCGCTACCAGTTCAAGGATGTAGGCGGCATAGCCGGTGGCGCAGTCATCCATCTCCTGATTGAACCAGGTGAGATTCTCGGTGGGGTCCTCGGCCTGCATGCCCAGCGCCTTCCGGAGCTTGTACTCGCAGAGCGCGTGGGCGTCAGTGCCCTCAGCGGCGTAGTCGCTGCCTTTGTCGGCGTAGCTCTCACAGAGCCGTGCCGACGGCGGGCAGTGGAGCCAGCGGTCCGAGGACGAAGCGGAGAGAAGCGCGTGTCCATTAGGTGGCATTGCTGATCACCTCCGCATCCTTCATCAGGGCCTCATAGTGCTTGGGGTCGACCTGCGAGAGCTTGGCGGCACCATACTTCTGAAGGAGCTCCCGGACAGCGGCGGTGTGGCCAGCGCGAGACTTGTCCGCCAGCACGGCCCGGACCTGCTCCAAGGTCAGCTCCGGCTTCTTCTCCGGCTGGGCCTCAGGAACTGGGTCCGTGCTACCTGCGTCACGAAACTGCTGGGCCAGCCAGTTAGCTGCGTCAGTAATAGCGGCAGCAGCACAGCGAAGCTCTTCGATGGTCTGAGCCATATCGCTCATCCTGCTCATAGTGTTTTCCTCCTTCCTCGGGTTGTCCTTGTTTGGCAAGGGCAGCAAGCCTCCGCGCCATGCGGGCGGATACAAGGCTGATCGCGTTGAGCACCATGATTTCTTCAGCCGCGATGTTGCTGTCTCTGCGGTTACCGTGATCCATGTCGTCTCACCTCCGTTTCTGCAAGGCCGGTGTCGTTGCCTTACAGTTTCCACTGGAGATAAGCGGTGGTTTTGAGCGGAGGAAAATACAAAAAAAGGAAAAAGCCTCCTGACCGTCGGAAAGTGGACAGTCAGGAGGCTGAAAAGAGCACCTATCGGAGTAGATGCTCTTGATGTGCGAGTATTCAATTCAAATTGTCAGTATCAGAGTTGCTGGAACATATCCTGTGCGTAGTCTTTGATATCCCTCGGATTCACCATGTTGTACTTTGCCTTCACTGCATCAAAATACGCGCCAATTACTGATTTCTCAATAATCCTGTCAGAGGGAGCGGAATCGGGCAGGTCGCCTCTGGTCGTGAGCCAAGGAGCTTCATTGTGGGTAAAGCGCTCCAGAATTTTACCACTGTAGCAGCAGATGTTATTGATTACGCTATCACAGATGGCCTTTTCACTCGCCGAAAAAACAGAAGCATCAAAAGTGGTCGTTTTTTCAATCGGATCAAAGCGATAATCGCGATAACGGAAATAGATGTCTCTGTATACAGGACCATGCGTCCACGCCTGACAGTCTTCAGGAAAGAGGAAAGTCCTGTAAAAAGCGAAATGGAATCCCTGAATATAGTAGAGTGCCTTCTGGAGCGCCAGAGGAGTAATGTCCTCACATTGATATAACAGATATTGGATCACTGTATTGATCTTACTCTTCGATGGAGTATCAACAGAGAGCAAAGCATCGACGGCCCGTCGTGTTTTCTCATAGGTGCGATAGGATTTCAGGTTCGCTTTGTTTGCTTCCAGCAGCTCCGAATAAAACTGTGGTTCATTATAGATGCGCTGCAGGATATCAGAATACTGCCTCGTTGGAATATCTCCGTCGCAATACCGTGAAAAGGTCAGTTCTCCCCAGCCGAGAAGCAGAGAAAGCGGTCTTTTCCCAATGTCATATTTCTCCGGGATGGCACAAATCACGTCAAGCGATACGATGCCGTTCTCCTCTCGAAATACATTGTAAAGAGACCGCAGGTTGTCATCGGAAATCTCTGGAACGAAGACGAGGCTTCCGCAATCCGCGCAACGAGCTTCTGTTCCGGTATAGTGATACGCTTTGCCCTTAATTGTACCCGTCATGGGAACGGATGCAGTGGTATATTCCACATCATTTCTGCATTCCTCGCAGAAGGTTTTTTCGGTCATGATGGTTCCTCCTTTCCTCTGGATAATCAACGGAACAGATAATCGATTGGCTTGTTCCTTTTATGGAACGAAATAACCACAGCACGGCTGCCGGATGGAAGGTCAATGATGTTGAATTTCGTATAAACATCCACGGTTTCTTCTTCACCGTCTGAATTAAACAGCTGCACTTGAGGAACAAAGACATAGAGAACCTCGTGCTCAAAGCCGATCTTCGTATTTTGCAGCGAATGGCAAAAATCCTCGGTTTTGATTTGCATGAGGATGGATCGTTGCTTATCGCTTCGAATGTTGTACTCATTGATAAAGTCTATGTTTTCCTGCCGATTCTCATTCTGAGAAATCACATAGCGGCCTTTTTCAACACAGGATTTGATTTTTTGCAAGGATAGCGTCAATCTCTTCCCACGTGTAGTTCTGATTGTAATGTGGATTCAAGGCAGCCTCACCCCCAATACTATAATACACGAAATCGCATCGCTTGTCAATCACTATTGTATCAATTAGTACACATATAGGCGAGAGACATGGCTTCTGACCGCCATTGGATAACAGCCAGAAGCCATATTTTAGAATTAATTAGTAACCACGGATCTTCCGTAGCTCAGTTCGGTAGCGCTTCATCTGATCCGC
>JBJERT010000369.1:0-2601 GCA_051882435.1 Faecalibacterium sp. | reverse complement strand
GCGGCCATGTTCGACCCTGCCATGCTCAAGTATCTGGCGGACAATGGATTCTATATTGCGCAAATGTATGGTGCTACCGAGACCTGCGGCGACGGAGCGTTCAACTGTTCGCAGAAGCTGGAGCACCTGTCCAGCGTGGGCCATGTGGACGACAACTGTGAATATAAGATGGAGGATGGGGAACTCTGTATCCGGGGCGGCTGCGTCATGATGGGCTATTACAAGGACCCTGAGGGCACCGCGGAGGTGCTGGACGCGGACGGTTGGTTCCACACCGGCGATATCGCTACCGTGGCCGAGGACGGCTATATGTATCTCACCGGACGCAAGAAGAACGTTATCATTCTGGACAGCGGCGAGAACGTCAGCCCGGAGGAGCTGGAAAAGCTGCTCGCGGCCTGCCCGGATATCCGCGAGAGCCTCGTCAGGGAGAAGGGCAAAAAGATCTGCGCTTTGGTCAACTGCGCGTCCTCCGGGCGCGAAGCCGTCCAGAACTTTGTCACCGAGCTGAACCGCACACTGCCGCTGTACAAGCGCATGGTGGTGGAGTTCAGCGACGGCCCGCTGCCCCGCAACGCCGCAGGCAAGATCATCCGACAGTAAGAGCCTGATTTTTCCACTCTGCTCTGCGAAGAATGTGGAAAAAACGTGCATCTCTGCGCCGCAGACCTTGCGCATCGGAGCAAAGAAAGGTATTATAGAAGAACAGTACATGCCGCACAGATAGCGGCCTATGCAGCCCGGACCGGGCCGCGAGCATTGTGGAAAGGAAGAACACTTCTATGGAACGAGCAGAAATCATTTCCCAGATCATGGCGATCCTCGAGGATGTGGCCGAGATCTCGCCCGAGGATGTCAACGAGAATAGTGTCCTGATGGATGACCTCGACCTCTCCTCGATGGAGATCCTGACCATCGTGGCCGATCTGGAGGAGACGTTCGGTTTGCGCATCCCGGAAAAGGAGCTGCGCAACTTTGTCACCATCAGCGATCTGGCGGATTACCTCAGCGCCAACGCGGGGTAAGGACGCATGGAACAGACACAGCGCTCTGCGGAGTATATCTTCCAGGGGACGATGTTTTTTTATCGCGCCATCAAGGTGCAGTGCCGCTATCAGATCGTTCTGCGGGACGCTGTGGAGCCGGACCTGCTGCAGCAGGCGCTGGATGCAGCGCTGGCAGATGCCCCTTATTTCCGGGTGCGGCTGGTATGGGAAAAGGACAACGCCTTTTTGGAGCCGAATCCCGCGCCCTGCCGCATCCGCAGGGGCAGCGCACAGCCCGTGCTGCCCGATGCGGAGGATGACTACCTGTTCTGCGTAAGCTGGGAGGACCAGACCATTTTCATGGATTGGGACCATTTCCTTGCGGATGGACACGGTATGGTGCGTTTTATAACGTTGATCCTGAAGGGATACTGCAACCTCCGCTATGGCACCCGGTTCCCCTGTGAGCCTCTGGTGTCCAGTCCGGCCTATGATATCGCAGCCCTGTGCGCGCACTATCCGTATACCGGCTCGGCGGAAAATCTCAAAAATGAGATCATGC
Source organism: Faecalibacterium sp. (assembly GCA_051882435.1). Classification (GTDB taxonomy): domain Bacteria; phylum Bacillota; class Clostridia; order Oscillospirales; family Ruminococcaceae; genus Faecalibacterium. The sequence continues at coordinate 1,053 of JBJERT010000369.1, read as the reverse complement.
AGACCTTTGAGGAAGAACCGCAGGGCATCCTGCTGCGGTTGGAAAAGCAGAGCCTTGTCCGGCAGGCTGTGGCGCGCGGTGCCAAACCTTTCAGTACGCTGATGGCCCTGCTGGGAGAGGCCAGCGGCCGCTATTTGGATAAAAAAGCGGTCCGCTATACATATTCCGTCGATGTTCGGAACATCATGGGCGTGCCCGATGCCCTTTATAACTGTGTGGCGAGCTATCTGGGTGAGATGCCGCTCGGCGAGGACTATGGTACGCTGGACAGTGTGCTCCCCTCGCTGAATGCCTCGATCCTGACCAGTCTGGAGCCGGAACAGCTTCGGCGCCAGATGGCGGTCTTTATGGGATGGGTCTATAAGGTCTCTCAGCAGAAAGCTCCGCTGCGCATCAAACGCCGTATCTACCAGATGGGCGAGTATGTCAGCGGTGGGCCTTCGGATTTCTGGATCAGCTATCTGGGCCACCCGCTGGGAGAGGATGGCCCGATGCTGGAACCGTATCTCCAGGACCTGCGGGTGGATGTCCCGGCCGATGGAGCCTCCATCGGGGTGGAAGCCTTCAGTATGGGGGGCGTTATCACCCTCTGCATCAAAAATAAAGTCGGACAGCCCGGCTTTGCCCAGACACTGTGCAGCGTGCTGGAACAGGAAGGGATCCGGATGCTTGAGGTCCAGGAACAGGAGCTTGCCCCCGTTTGTGCTACCGTTTGATCCCCATTCTGTATATTGACCGGAACGACAGGAAAGTCCCTGCCGTTCCGGTTTTTGCATCTATCGCGTTCTATAAATTCAGGTGCGTCGCCGGTAGATGGCTCGCCCTCTCCGTCCGCTCACGTTGCTCGCGTCCACCTCTCCCAGAGGGAGAGGCAAGAATGCCCTGCTGCAACGAGAGTACTTCCCGGCACGGCCTTGGCTCTCCCTTTGGGAGAGCTGTCGCCGCAGGCGACTGAGAGGGCGAATCCAAGAAATATCCTGCTGTAACGCTTCATCTTACCGCCGCCGGGCGCAGCCCCCGCGCGCGGGAGCGCGCAAACGCTGGCCGCCCGAC
>JBJERT010000368.1:0-2608 GCA_051882435.1 Faecalibacterium sp. | reverse complement strand
TAATCATATCACAAATCCTTCCCATCAAACAAGCTCAGGAGGCTGATCTTTTTATGAACCTCTCTCTCATCCGCTCCATGACCCGCAGTGCCGTTTTCGAGCTGGAAAACGATCGCTGTTTTCGCCCGGTGTCCCCCTTCGTGGTCACGCTGAACGGCGCAACGGTCTATGAAGCCTGCAATACCAACGTGTTCTCGCTCTATTCCCTCTTGCCCGGCACGTCTTATACGGTCGGCGTCACCGCCGAGGGCCAGAGCCTGAGCCTGGATTTCACCACCCAGACCGAGACGTTTTATGTGGATGCTTCGCGCTATGGCATCGTGCCGGACGGCGTGACCGACAACACCGGCAAGCTGCAGGCCGCGCTGTCCACCTGCCCGCCGGGCGGCACCGTCTATGTTCCCGCCGGACGCTACCGCACCGCCAGCCTGTTCCTCAAGAGCGACACGACCCTGTATCTCGAAAAGGACGCTGTGCTGCTGGGCGACAACGACCGTACCCACTACCCCATCCTGCCCGGCGTCCTGCCCAGCGAGAACGAGGTAGACGAATACTACCTGACCGGCTGGGAGGGCAACCCTCTGGACAGCTTTGCCGCGCTCATCAACGTGACCCAGTCCCACAACGTGGTCATCACCGGCGAGGGCGTTCTGGATGCTGACGCCCAGAATGGCGACTGGTGGCAGGACCCGAAAAAGAAGCGCATCTCCTGGCGTCCCCGCACCGTGGCGATCACCGACAGCCAGAATGTGGTCCTGCACGGCGTGACCGTCCAGAACAGCTACTCCTGGACTATCCACCCCATGTTTACCGAGGATCTGGACCTGCTGGATTTCCGCATCAACAACCCCTATAACGCACCCAATACCGACGGCATCGACCCCGAGAGCTGCGTCAACACCCGCATCATCGGCGCGAACATCCACGTCGGCGACGACTGCATCGCCATGAAAGCCAGCAAGGTTTTCCTGGGCATGAAGCTGAAAAAGAGCTGCGATCACACCGTCATCCGCAACTGCCTGCTGGATAAGGGCCACGGCGGCATCGTCATCGGCAGCGAGATGAGCGGCGGCGTCAAGGACATGGTCGTGACCCAGTGCCTGATGGACCACACAGACCGCGGTCTGCGCGTCAAGACCCGCCGCGGCCGCGGCGAGACGGCTGTCATCGACGGTCTGGTCTTCCGCAACGTGGAGATGTGCGGTGTCAAGGCGCCGTTCGTCATCAATATGTTCTATTTCTGCGACCCGGACGGCCACAGCGATTACGTCCAGTGCCGTGATGCTCTGCCCGTGGACGAATACACCCCCAAGCTGGGCACCCTGACGATGGAGGATATCACCGCCACCGACGCACAGTTTGCGGGCTGCTATTTCGACGGCCTGCCCGAGCAGCCCATCGAGCGCGTATCCATGCGGAACGTGTCCATCACCTTTGACCCCAACGCGGAAGCTGGTCAGGCTGCTATGGCGGACAACCGTCCCCATGTCAAAAAGCTGGCCATCTACGCGGAAAATGTCAAGGAGATCGACCTGCACAATGTGACCATCGAGGGCTACGAAGGCGAGCGGCTGCACTTTGCCAACGTAGGCCATTTTGAGGAGGACTGAGCCATGACCCATGACGAGATTTTGACCATGCTGGGCGATTATGTGGACTATCTGATCGCCAATTCCAGCGCTGAGGCCCCGATGTGGAACATCGAAAAGGTGCGCAGCGGCAAGCCCAACAAGTGGAACTACATCGACGGCTGCATGATCACCGCCTGCCTGAGCCTGTACAATACCACCGGGAACAAAAAGTATCTGGATTTCTCCAAGGAGTTCATCGACTACTTTGTGCAGCCGGACGGCTCCATCAAGACCTTCGACCCCAAGGAGTACAATCTGGACAACATCAATCAGGGCAAGAATCTGTTCATCCTCTACGATATCTTCGGGGACGAAAAGTACCGCAAGGCCATCGACACCATCAATGTCCAGCTCCAGACCCAGCCCCGCACCAAGGAAGGAAACTTCTGGCACAAGGACATTTATCCCTGGCAGGTCTGGCTGGACGGAACCTATATGGCGCAGCCCTTCTATATGGAGTACGAGACGCGCTTCAACAAGATGCAGGGCTGCATCGACAGCTACCGTCAGTTTATGAACATCCAGAAGCACATGCGCGACCCCAAGACCGGCCTGTACTATCACGGCTACGACGAGAGCCGGCAGATGTACTGGGCGGACCCCGTGACCGGCTGCAGCCCCAACTTCTGGCTGCGCGCCATGGGCTGGTTCATGGTAGCGATGGTGGATGTGCTGGAGCGCATGGACGAGCAGCTCTACAATGAGTATCGCGGCATCCAGGCCATGCTCAAGCAGACTATTGAGGACGTACACAAGTTCCAGGATGAGGAGACCGGCATGTTCTGGCAGGTCATGGATCATCCGGGCGTCGAGGGCAACTATCTGGAGACCAGCGGCAGCGCTCTGTTCGCCTATGCGGTGCTCAAGGGTGTGCGCCTCGGCCTGCTGCCCAAGCGCATGACCGCCTGGGCGGAGAAGGCGTTCTACGGCACCTGCGACCGCTATCTTTCCAAGAACCCGGACGGCAGCCTCCAGCT
>JBJERT010000367.1:0-12835 GCA_051882435.1 Faecalibacterium sp. | reverse complement strand
TTGGTCCGGCAAAAAAGAATGGACAGACGAATAAAATTCATCTGTCCATTCGATTTGGCGGAGCAGCAGGGATTTGAACCCTGGCAACCTTACGGTTCTACGAGATTTCGAGTCACGCCTCTTCGACCACTTGAGTACTGCTCCACATATTCAGTTGTAAAAACTTTGGAGAGAATTTCAGGAGAGAACGCCACATTTCCCGCCAACGAAAAAATCGGAAAAGTGGCTTGAATCCTCGAGAAATCGGGATTCGGCTTCTCAAAACCCGACTGGATTTCGAGTGCATCCTCTTACGACCACTTGAGTAATGCTCCTTAATAAAATAATACCGCGCTTTTCTTACGATGGAATCAAGTGTAACTGTCCACTCGCTCTGAAATCCTTATCATTATAGCAAAAACTTTCTGTTACGTCAACCGTTTTCCCATGCTTTAATAAAAATCTCGTTCTTTTTCATGGATGGACGGTGGAATAGAGCATGCCGGTGCCCTGCACAGAGATTCTGACGTCAACTTCCTCTTTACAAACCGTTCTCAAATCGCTACAATCAGGTCAGGAATGTTCCGGCATCTGGCCGGAACGCGAAACAGGAGGTCTTTTTATGAAAGTATCGCGTCGATGCGTGCTTCGCCTTTCCGGTCTGGCGGCAGCGCTGCTGGCCGTTTCCGGCTGTACGACAGCAGGCAGCGGAGCGCTGGGCGGGGGGATTTCAGAGTGGCTTAAGGGGATGCTGGGGGGCGGCACATCCGGGGAAGCGGCGGTTTCTCAGTCGGCGTCCTCTCTGTCTGGAGCGGCACCGTCTCAGGATGCTGCCCCGCTGCTGCCGGTATATGACGCTGATCCGTTGACCGGTGAGGCCCGCCGCGGCGGTGGACGTCTGGTAGGCGTAATGGTAAACAATATATGCAATTCGCAGAAACAGAACGCCCGCCCTCAGAGAGGCATCGGATCGGCCGATCTGCTGATCGAGAGCAAGGTGGAGGGCGGCATCTCGCGTTTGTGCGCAGTGTTCCATGACGCTGAGGCGATCCCGGAGGTCGGCCCGATCCGTTCCGGGCGCGACCAGTTCCTTCAGCTCCTCATGCCGTGGCAGGCACTGTATTATCACGACGGCGAAAGTATCTTCTGCACCCAGTTCATTCACGAATGGAACTACTGGGACCTGAATATCGGCGGAAAAAGCTATTTCGATACGCCGACCCATCCGCACGTCGCCCACCGGGACAGCCGTGGACGGAATGTAGCGTATGAGCACACGGAGTTCACCTCGGGCAAAGAGATCTGTGAGGCTGCGGCCAAGGCGGGGATCGGACTGAGCTATCCTTATGAGGATACTTTTTTCCGGTTCACGGACTACCGTACCGGCGAGGTCAACCGCATGTGGGGCCAGCGTTCCGCGCGGACGGTAGATATCGTTCATTCGGAGAGCTACAAGACATCGTTCGCCTATGACAGCGCGAGCCATACTTATAAAATGAGGATGTACAGCAGGGCAGGGAAAACCTTTGAGGATACGGTGGACGAGCTGACCGGCGAACAGCTTTCGTTTGCAAATCTGCTGGTCTGCTTTGCGCCCATTGCGGCGTATCCCGGAGATTCGGCCGATGTGCAGCAGGTGGATTTTGCCGCGGGCGGAGAAGCGTATCTCTTTACATATGGCGGGATGCAGCCGGGCCGCTGGGAAAAGCCTGCGCCAGACCAGCCGCTGAAGGTCTATGGCCCGCAGGATGAGGAGCTGCTGTTCAACCGGGGCAAGACTTACCTCGCTTTTGTGGATGAGGATGAATGGACGAATTTCAGCTACCAGTAAACGTAAGGGGGAAACGATGAAACGTGTTTGGATGCGGGCGGCGCTGATCCTGCTCCTGTGTGCCGCACTGCTTACGGGGTGCAGCCTGCCGGGCGCTGCACCCACGGTCAGCGAGAGCAGCTCCGGCCCGGTCGATCCTCTGACCGGAGAAACGACGAGCCGGGTGGGCCGGAGGCCCGCGGCGGTCGTGATCGACAATGCGCCGGACGATACGACGCAGTGGGGCATTTCGCAGGCGTCTGTCATGATCGAGGCTCTGACGGTTTCGGGTCTGCCCACGAGCCTTTGCCTGGCCTATTCTTCTGTGGAGGATATGCCCCGTGTCGGCCCGGTTGCCGCGGGACAGGACCTGTTCTGGCGGCTGCTGGCCGCGCAGCAGATCCTGCCGGTACAGCGGGGCAGCGGGGCATACGACCGGAATTATCTGGATTATTACGGTCTCCATGCGGTCGATGCCCGGGAGGTGGGCCGCAAGGCGTTTTCCTGCGCGGAGGAATGGAGCAGCGCGCCCCTGTGGTATACCAGCGGCGCGGCAGTCGCTTCGGTGGCAGGCAGTCTGAACATTTCCTCTGAACTGAGCATGGCGGGCGCAAATGCGCTGACGGCCTATACCGCAGAAGGGGAGGAGATCGTCGCGGTGCCCGCGTTTCTGCCCTTCCAGAATGGCGGCCGAAGCGCGGAGCCGTCAGACTCGGATGCGGTCACGGTCCAGATCCAGTTCAGCCCGCAGAGCACGACCCGCTTTGCCTACGATGCCGGCCGCGGCGTCTATCAGATGCTGCATGCCGACGGTACGCCGCAGCTTGATGCGAACAACGGCCAGCAGGCGAGCTTTGACAATGTGCTGATCCTGTTCAGTGCGTCTTCTCTGCGGGACGACGGCTCCACGCTGGACTATGACCTGTCGATGGGCGGCGGCGTATGGCTGTACGGGGGACAGCTCTGGGATATCACCTGGCGGCAGGGCACGGATTCGACCTTTGCGTTCTACGATCAGGATGGCAAGCCGCTGTCCATCCAGCCGGGCCGCAGCTATCTTGCGCTCCTTTCCAGCATCACCGGACAGGAGCTTTCCGTCTATGATTCAGAGGGCAAAAACCTGACGATGGCGGGATGACAGACCGGCAAAAGCAGGGCTGTTTATAGAAACCGGAATATAAAGTCAGGAGGTGCCCCTGCGCGGAAAACGCGGGGGCACCTCCTGTTTTATTGGTCAAACAGATTGTGCAGGGTGTGGACGACCTCGTCCAGATCGATGGGTTTGGAGAGGAATCCGTTCATGCCGCAGGCGAGGGCAGACTTCCGGTCCTCATCGAAAGCGTTGGCGGTCATGGCAAAGATGGGGATGCCTGCCCGCACGGGATCATCCAGCGCACGGATGCGGCGGGTGGCTTCGTAGCCGTCCATGATGGGCATCTGGATGTCCATGAACACCAGATCATAGGCCCCGGGCTGGGAGGACGCGATCTTTTCCAGAGCCTCGGCGCCATTGCTCGCGGAGTCGATGACAAAACCGTACTCGCCCAGCAGTTCGGTGGCGATCTCGCGGTTCAGCTCGTTGTCCTCTGCCAGCAGCAGGTGCTTGCCGCGGAAGATATCGGCGTTTTGGGTCTCGGGCAAAATGCTTTCCCGGCGCGGCTCCTGATGGCCCAGTGCGGTGAGCAGCGATTCCCGCAGATCCGACATGAACATGGGCTTTGCGCAGAAGGCCGTCACACCGGCGGCGCGGGCTTCCACCTCGATGTCAGACCAGTCGTAGGCAGTCAGGATGATGATAGGGGTGCTGTCGCCCAGACTGCGGATCTGGCGGGTGACTTCGATGCCGTTCATATCCGGCAGGCGCCAGTCGATGATATAGGCCTGGAAGGCGTCGTTCAGTTCCAGAGCCTGGCGGGCGCGCAGTACGGCTTCTTTGCCCGAAAGGGTCCACTCCGAGCGCATGCCCACATGGACCAGCATCTTGGTCACGCTGTCGCAGGTGTTGAAGTCGTCGTCCACGACCAGCGCCTTGAGGCCCTCCAGCTCCTGGATGCGCTCCGGGCGCTGCTGATGGGATTGCAGCCGCAGCGCCAGATGGATGATGAACTCGGTGCCTTTGCCCGGGGCGGTGTTCACGTCGATGGTGCCGCCCATCATGTCGATGATGTTCTTGGAGATGGCCATACCAAGGCCGGTGCCCTGGATGCGGCTGACCGTGGAGGTGCGCTCCCGCTCGAACGGCTCGAAGATGTGCTTGGCGAAGGCCTCGCTCATGCCGATGCCGGTGTCCTTGACCCGGATCTCATACAGCCCCTTGCCTTCGGGCGCGCCCTGCTGCTGGCTGACCCGCACCGACACCGTGCCGCCCGGCGGCGTGAATTTGATGGCGTTGGACAGCAGGTTCAGCAGCACCTGATTCAGGCGGGTCTTGTCGCAGTAGACATCTTCGTCGGTGACGTCCAGCGTGTCCATGTACAGCTCCAGCTGCTTGGCGTTGGTCTGGCCGCTGATGATGGTCTTGATATCGTGGAAGATATCCGAAAGGTTGGCCTCCTGATCTTCCAGACGGATCTTGCCGCTTTCGATGCGGCTCATGTCCAGCACGTCGTTGATGAGGCTGAGCAGATGGTTGCCGGAGGAGAGGATCTTGGACAGATATTCCCGCACCTTGTCGGTGTTGTCGACGTTGGCCACCGCCAGCGTCGTGAAGCCGATGATGGCGTTCATGGGGGTGCGGATATCGTGGGACATGTTGGAGAGGAAGGTGCTCTTGGCGCGGTTGGCGCTCTGCGCGGCGCTCACCGCGTCCTCCAGCGCCAGATTCACCTTTTTCTCTTTGGTGCGGTCCGACATGACCAGAACATACTTTTTCTTTTCCTGGATCTCACGGCACAGCGCGGTCACATGGAACCAGCGCGGCTCGCCGGTGAGCTGGTGGACATATTCGCGGTCCCACTCGCCCTGCTGGCCGGAGCGCAGGCCGGGCAGCTGGTCCAGAATATAGACCGTGTCCTGCTCCTGCACCAGCCGGTCCACCATGCGGATGTTTGCGCGGGCCTTCTTTTCCGGGATGCCCACCAGCTTCTCGATGTTGGGGCTGATGTAGTCCACATGGAGATCCTCGGCGTTCAGCATGATGAAGATATCGTCCACGTTGTTGGACAGCGTGTTGAACAGCTCCTCCCGGTAGAGCAGCTCGGTGTCCTTTTCCTTGAGGCTGTCGCGGTAGCTGCGGATCAGATAGAACAGCACGAGCAGAGCCAGGATAATGGCGATGCCCGCCACGACCAGCATGGTGGAATACTGGAGCCTGTTCATGCTGGCGTTGACCGTATCCACGGGCACCATGCCCAGCACCATCCAGTCCTCGAAGCTGACCGGCTCATAGATCAGATAATATTCCTCGCCATCCAGATGGAAGCTGACCGCGCCCGAGCGGCCCAGCCGGAAGTCCTGCTGGAGCGCATCCACCTCGGCGGAGGTCAGGTCGGAGCAGTCCCGCAGCGTGGCAAGAAAATTATGGATGCTGCGCACCTCGCCGCTGGAGTTCTCCACCATGACGCGGCCGTCCGGGTAGACGACGTAGCTGCTGGACCGGCCGTCAAAGGCCGAGATCTCCAGCGCGTTGACCAGATCGCTGTTGTTGAAACTGATGGCGACGGCTTCGTAGTCGAACCCGTCATAGCTGCTCGGCCCGGCGGGCACGGCGAAGACCATGATCTCGGGCTGGCCGGGCACCACCGAGTTGATGACGACATTCTCGCCTTCCAGCACCAGCCGGGGCAGGCTCGCTTTCAGGTCCAGATAGCCGGTCTTTCCGGTGATGGTCCGGTAATCGCCCTCGCGGGAGATAAAATAAAAATCGGTGAAGCCCGCTTTTTCCTGAACGCTCTGGACATACTCCTCGATCTGCGCGTCGTCGGTGATGTCCCGCAGATAAGGCACCCACATCTGGAGGGTGTTCCAGTTGTTGCCCACCAGATTGTGGAGCGACTGGTTGGACTGATGATAGATCTCGGTGAGGTGAGCCGTGCTCTCCTCATAGATCATATCCGAAACAAAGCGGTAATATCGGACGCCTACCATGCCCAGAGACGCGATGACGACGATCGCGCTCAGAAAGGTGAGCAGTTTCTTTTTCATGGCCTTCTCCTTCCGCCGCTGCAGCGCCCTGTCAGGACAGGATGGTCAGGTAGTCAGAAGGAGGCAGCAGCTGGCCGTTCTCCCGGATGGAGCCGAGCACGATCTCATAGCTGTTGTAGTCGCCCACGTTCTGCTCCTCGCGCCGCGCGCGCAGGTCCTCGGGCATGGGGCAGTTGCAGTAGATCTCGTTCTCGATATAGGTGTCCTCGCCCATGAGCAGGACTTTATAGGTGGCATCATCGTCCAGCGGCTGGCCGTTGATGGTCAGCTCGCCCAGCGTATAGGTGCCGTCGCCGTTGTCGGTCATGGTATATTCCATGCCGCTGGTGACCGGCGAAACATTGTAGTGACGGATGGGGTTGGAGCCGTCCTCCTTGACGTTGACCAGCCAGTCCATGATGCGGCGGATCTCCGCGCCGGTGTACTCGCCGCGGTAGGCGATGGACTTGAAGGCCATGAACCACTTGAGCTGCTGCTCGGTATAGTCGCCGGCATAGACGGGGCAGGAGACCACATTGCCGTAGCCGATGGCGATGTCATCGCCGGAGCCGGCGCGCACCGTGTTCATCAGGGAAGAGGCGGCGGGGCTGCCGTGCTCGCCGTAGGTGTAGGGGTAGGCTTCCTTCTGTGTGATGATGACCTCGGCTTCGGCGGGGTCGGCGGGGGCGGTGAGCTGGGCGTTGAAGTCCGCATAGGCGGCCTCGGGGCCGAAGTCGGGGCCGTACTCGCCGCCGAGCATCTTATGCACCACGTCCTTGGAGATGCTGAAGATCTCGGTGGAGGCCAGACGCATGTACATGTGGTTGCGGTCCACGCACTCCTTTACGATAGAGAGCGCCTCGCCCATGCCCAGGTCCACGTTCTTGTTGTAGGAGAGCACAGCCGCGCCGGAGGCCAGACGGCTCTGGCCCTCGTTGCTGAAGATGGCGTCCAGTACGCGCAGGGCAGCTTCGCGCTTGGCGGGGTCCTGCTCCACGCTCTTGCTCACGGCGATCTGGCACATGGGATAAGTCAGGATCCAGTTGTCCTCGGAGGTCTCGCCAAAATAGGGCAGCATCACGCAGTTGACGCCGTACTGGTCGCGGGAGACCGTGCAGTCGTTGGCGGTGCCGCGCATCAGGGCCTGCTCGCCGCCCAGAAAGACCGGGGAGATATGGGCAAAGCGCAGGTCCTTGTCCTCGGGCCGGACCTTGATATCCTTGAGGTACTGGGCGAACTTTTCAAAGACCACGGGCCAGACCTTGTCGTCCAGACCGACTGCGCCGTCCTGCGTCTCGCTCTCATAGGCGCGGCGCCAGGCGGTGCCCTCCAGGCTCATCAGCTCGGGGATCGCGCAGCCCTGCATGGATTCCAGACAGGTGTAGTCCGACCGCCAGTCGGTGGAGAAGCCCCGGATGCCCAGCGCTTCAAAGCGGTCCAGGACGTCCACGAACTCGGCGTAGTTGGTGGGCAGGGGGATATCGTACTGCTCGAACAGGTCCAGATTGGCCATGAAGCCGTCCACCTCGGCGCACATGGGCAGCCAGCGGATGGCGCCGTCGGTCTCGCGGTTGTTCTCGATGTAGCTTTCGTAGAAGGTGCCGACCACCTCGGTCTGGCTCAGGTCCATGAGGTAGTCCGACAAATGGGAGGCATCGTTCAGCGAAAAGCGGCGGCAGGTGATGAGATCCGGCATGCTGTCGCGCTCGGTCAGGTCGCTGTAATAGGCCATGGTGTTGTAGCCCACCACAAAGGTGAACCGGATGTCCGGGAACTGGGCTTCCAGCCAGGGGGTCAGTTCCTTGGTCATGGATTTGTCCCACAGATACATGGTCAGCTCGACCTTTTCCCTGGGGGTGCTGGTGGTGTTGGCCGTTCCAGAGGCTCCACAGCCTGCGATGCCAAGCAGCATGAGCAGGGCCAGAGCCGCCGCCATCAGTCTTTTCTTCATTTCCTTCTCCTTTTTTCGGATCGATTCGGTTTGATCATCTTCTTTTTTATATCGCAGTTCCACAGAATCATGCGAAAGAGTGCGGCCCCAACAGCTCCCTCCCTGTATCGGCCTCCGGCCGCGGTCGTCGCCGTTGCCCAAAGGGAGAGCCAAGTTCGCTCTACTATAATGCGGGAGCTTCCCGGTACGACCTTGCCTCTCCCTCTGGGAGAGGTGGACGCGAGCAACGCGAGCGGACGGAGAGGGCGAATCTTTGGAAAGCGCTCAGCCGTCTGTCCGCTCCCACATACAGCAGCCGCCTTTGCATTCGCGCTTGGCGCGGTACATGGCGCGGTCGGCATGCTCGATCCAGTGCAGCGAGGGCTTTTCGTTCACGCCGCACACCGCCACGCCCACCGAGCAGGAGGCGGGGAAGTCGGATTCCAGCAGCTGCTCCCGGAACAGGCGGCAGATCTCCTCGCTCTTTTGGCGGGCGATCCTCTCGTTGCCGATATTCTTGAGCACCAGCACGAACTCATCCCCGCCGTAGCGGCAGCGGAGATCGCCGGCCCGGGTCTGGCGGGTGAGAAGCTCGGCAAACTGCCGGAGCATCCGGTCGCCCGCGTCGTGGCCCAGTGTGTCGTTCATTTTTTTGAGGTTGTCCATATCGAACAGGCAGACCGCCAGCGGCAGGTCCTCCCGCCGCAGCGCGTTCATGGCGTCGGAAAGGCCCCGGCGGTTGAGCAGACCGGTGGTAAAGTCGTGGGTGGCTTCGTCTATCAGAGAGGACTCCCGTGTGCGGCTGCTGGCCTCGCCGATCAGGCGGTCCACCCGGCGGAGCAGGTCGGCCTGGGGGTGGCACTTGCACAGGAAGTCCTCGGTATCCATCGCCATGGGCAGTATCCCGGCAGTATGGCACTGGGGGATGGTGGCCAGCACCGGGATGTGCCAGTATGTGGGGTCCTGCCGCATGATCTGCAGCACCTGCTCCGCGCCCTTGTCCGGCAGGGTCAGGCTCAGGATCATGGCGGAGATGCTCTTCTTCTCGGCGCTGTTCAGATATTCCAGAGCGCTGCGGCCGCTGTTGGCCTCCAGTACGCGGTATTTCTCCTGAAATATCTGCCGCGTCGAGGCGCGGTAGGACGCATCCTCGTCTACGAGGAGCAGGGTGCGCAGCTCCAGATAGGGACGCGGCGCAGGGGGCTGGGGCATGTCGCTGTGGACGGGCTGGGCCTTGAGCAGCGGCTCATATTCCGCTGTCGGCATGGGCTTGGCGAAAAAGTAACCCTGCACCGAATCGCAGCCTGCCTTGAGCAGCCGTTCCGCCTGATCGCGGGTCTCTACGCCCTCGGCCACGACGGTCAGACTCATCCAGTGGGCCAGATCGATGACGAAGCGCAGGATGCTCTGGTCCTCGGGCTTGGCGGTCTCGTTCTGGACGAATTTCATGTCCAGCTTCATCACGTCCACCTTCATCTGGGTGAGCATGTTCAGCGAGGAATAGCCGCTGCCAAAGTCGTCCATCTCCAGAATAAAGCCCCGCTGACGCAACTGCGCGGCCGTGGCGGCGATCTGGGCCGGGCTTTCGGCGTAAGCGCTCTCGGTGATCTCCAGATGCAGATAGACGGGGTTCACGCCGTAGGTCTGGGTCAGGCGTTCCAGCGTGGCCACAAGGTCGGACTGGTAGACGTCCGCGCGGGATACGTTGACCGATACCGGCAGCAGGGGATAGCCCTCCAGACGCCATTTCTGGAGCAGCTGGCAGACCTTTTCCCAGATATACTGATCCAGACGGGTGATGAACCCGTTTTTCTCGAACAGGGGGATGAACTCGCCGGGGGAGATGAAGCCCCACTGGGGATGCACCCAGCGCACCAGCGCCTCGGCACCGATCATGCGTTCGGACTGAAGGCTGTATTTGGGCTGAAGATAAACGATGAACTGCTCCTCTTTCAGCGCGGTCTCCATGGCGCCCGTGATGGACTGCTCCCGCAGCAGCTTGGCGCGCAGGGTATCGTCGTAGATGGCATAGAGCTGATTGTAGTGGCCCTTGATGCTGTCGGCGGCCAGCAGAGCGCGGTCACACATCTGCTCCGGCGGCAGGGTGCGGTCCGTGATCTCGTAGATGCCCCATTTGATGGCGACATTTTTCAGCTCGTCGGGCAGCTCCTTTTCGGCCAGCGCGTCCAGCAGGAGCTTCCGGTCCCGCTGTTCCTGTTCGCGGGTCTGGAAACATAAAAACCGGTCTGCCCCGTAGCGGCCGCAGATGCCGGTCTCTCCGGCCGCCCTGCGCAGGTTCTCCGCGGTCTGACGCAGCAGCTTGTCTCCCGCCTGGGTGCCGAACACGTCATTATAGAGTTTGAAGTTCTCGATGTTGGAACAGACGATGCTGTATTCCTGCTCCGGGTGCTCGAGCAGCTGCTCCCGTACCTTTCGGTAAAAAAACTCCCGGGTGTACAGCCCCGTCAGGGGATCATTTTGCAGCAGATTGACCATGGCGGCAGTCTCCCGCAGCTTGATGAGGCTGGCGACCCGGTGCAGGATGACCTGCGGGCGGTAGGGCTTGGGCACAAAATCGGTGGCTCCATGGGCCAGCGCGGCCACCTCGTCGGCCTCGCTGTCGCCCTGCGTGGTCACGATGACCGGGATGAGCGACAGCTCCGGGTCCTCGCGGATGTGGTCCAGAAAGGTGTAGCCGTCCATTACCGGCATCATCACGTCCAGCAGGATCAGCGCCACATCCACCCGGGACTGGCGCAGAAGCTCCAGCGCGGCCTGACCGTTTTCGGCTTCCAGTACACGATATTCCTCGGACAGCAGTTCACACAGGATCGCGCGGTTCAGCGCGTTGTCCTCCACGACCAGGATCTGTTTTTGATTCCCCATAGTTTCCTTTCAAATGATTCTTACACACAAAGAGGGCGGCCTGCACACCGCCCAGAAGAGCCGGACCTCCAAAACGAATAAAAAATGCATATATGCAGATAAGAGGGGGCGACAATGAAAATGTTTCTCAAATTGCCCAAAAGCACGGCAACGGTAACGTTACCATTATATAGGAAATGCGCAATGTTGGCAATCCATATTTTGTAAATATGCCGAAAAATGCAAAACATTTGTGAATTTTTGCGGATATTTTAGCGGGTTGACGAGAAAGGCCGCAGAGGGATTCGATTTTGCGTCTCTGCGTGCTCTCTAAGAACATCGTCTCTTGACTTCCCTCCGCCGTGCGGCTATAATAAACACGAATCAGTCAAATGCGTTTACCGGGCAGAGTAGCGCCGCAGACGTCTGCACAGAGAGAACGGGCCGCAGGCTGCAAGCCCGTTTGCAGGCCGCGGGGTGAAGTGCGCCCGGCAGCACGCCGTGGGAAAGGAGCGCGCCGCGCTTCGGAGTATCGCGGTGCGGGCGGCCCCGTTACCGGCTACGAGTAACAAACAGAAGTGGAACCGCGATCTTGAGATTGGACCGCCTTCGGAACAGCAGGGAAGGGAACGCCCCTGCCGCGCCGGAGGCGTTTTTTGCGGCTTCTGTTTGGCCAGAAAAGGAGAACTCCCTATGCAGATCTTCAATACGCTGACCCGTCAGAAGGAAGAATTTGTCCCGCAGGTGCCCGGCGAGTACCGCATCTATGTCTGCGGCCCCACGGTGTACAATTATATCCACATCGGCAACGCGCGGCCGCTGGTGGTGTTCGATACGCTGCGCCGCTATCTGGAATACCGCGGCAACAAGGTCGTTTATGTGTCCAACATTACGGATATCGATGACAAGCTCATCACCAAGGCTAAGGAAGAGGGCACCTCCATGAAAGAGGTGGCCCAGCGCTTTGAAGCCGAGTACCTCAAGGACGCCGAGGGCCTGAACTGCAAGCGCCCCACCGTCCAGCCCCGCGCGACGGAGCATATCGAGCAGATATTGTCCATCGTCAAGGACCTGATCGACTCCGGCCACGCCTATGTGGCTAAGAACGGCGACGTGTATTTCCGCGTCAAGAGCGACCCGGGCTATGGAAAGCTGAGCCACCTCAAGCTGGATGATCTGGAGAGCGGCAACCGTGAGCTGCGAAGCCAGATGGAGGACGACCTCAAGGAAGACCCCGCCGATTTTGCGGTCTGGAAGGCCGCCAAGCCCGGCGAGCCTGCGTGGGAAAGCCCCTATGGAATGGGCCGTCCCGGCTGGCATATCGAGTGCAGCGCCATGAGCCGCACCCATCTGGGGAAAACGATCGACCTGCATTGCGGCGGCCAGGACCTCGTGTTCCCGCATCATGAAAATGAGATCGCCCAGAGCGAGTGCGCCAATGGCTGCACCTTTGCACGGTACTGGATGCACAACGGCTTTATCAATGTGGACAATCAGAAGATGTCCAAGAGCCTGCACAATTTCTTTACGGTGCGCGACGTGGCAAACATCTACGGCTATGAACCGATCCGTTATTTCATGCTGACGGCGGGCTACCGTATGCCGCTGAACTATACGGTGGAGCTGATCGAGAGCTGCAAAAACAGCCTCGAACGCCTGTATACCTGCCGCGAGAATCTGGACTTTGCCCTGAGCAAGTCTGCCTTTGGTTCCGACGAGACGCTGGTGCAGAAGGCCGCCGATGCGCGCGCCAAGTTCTGCACGGCGATGGACGACGACCTGAACACCCCCGACGCGCTGGCCGCAGTGTTCGATTTGGTCAAGGAGATCAACACCCTGTCTGCGGCATCCTCCAAGGCGGCTCTGGAAGCTGCCGCCGCCGCATTCGATGAGATCACCGGCGTGCTGGGTCTGCTGTACAACCGCAAAAAGGATGAAGTGCCCGCGGAAGTAACGGCTCTGGTCGAGAAACGCGCCGCCGCTAAGAAGGCTAAGGACTGGGCGACCGCTGACGCCATCCGCGCCGAGCTGACCGCAATGGGCTGGGCGGTCAAGGATACCGCACAGGGACCGCAGCTGTCGAAGATTTAAGGGACGGTTTTTTGTTCCTTTTTCGAGAAAAAGGAACC
>JBJERT010000366.1:0-2621 GCA_051882435.1 Faecalibacterium sp. | reverse complement strand
TGCCCAGCCAGGTGGCGACCGCCAGCAGGCCCAGAGCAGCCAGCAGCTGGTTGGCAGAGCCAAACAGTGCCCAGATCTTGCTGTAGCCGTTCAGACCCAGCGAGATGCCCAGAACCACAGTGATGATGGTAGCAACGTAGGGATTGGCCAGGACCTTCTTGTAGCCGGTGACGTTCTGCGGGGTCTCACCCTTGCTGCCGTCCAGCCAGAACTCCTGGAACATGAACCGGGCCAGACGGGTGGAGGTGTCCAGAGAGGTCAGGCAGAAGGCGGAATAGGTCAGCACCAGCAGGGTGTAGAGCACATCATAGGTACCGGGGATCGCGTTGTCGATCATGTGGGCGATGCCGCCGCCGAAGATGGCCGTTGCACCCTTCAGCGCCGCGTCCGGGTTGCTGGCGTTCCAGCTATAGGCAAACGCCACCGCGCACAGGGTCAGAATCGCCAGGACGCACTCCAGCAGCATGCCGCCATAGGCGATCGGCTTGGCATCGGTCTCCTTGTCCAGCTGCTTGGAGGTGGTGCCGGAGGACACCAGAGAGTGGAAGCCGGAGATCGCGCCGCAGGCAATGGTGGTAAACAGCACAGGGAACACAGGGGTCTGGTTGCCCGCGGTGTTGAATACAGGCAGGCTGGACATATCGGGCCGGGCGATGACCACGCCGACGACGGCCAGAGCGATCATTGCGTACAGCAGGAAGGAGGACAGATAATCACGGGGCTGCAGCAGGATCCACACGGGGGCAACAGAAGCGATGGTGATGTAAGCGCCCACGATCCACATCCAGGTGTTGCTGGACAGGTAAATGGGATGGAAGTTGATGCCAACGGCGATGATGGCGACAATGGCCAGAACGCCCAGAATGCTGGTGACGCCCATGGGAGTGTTGCGGCGGTAGACCGCATAGCCAAAAATAATGGCGATGACAATGAACAGGATGGAGACCATGGCCACGCGGGCATTGCTGGTGGAAGCAGCCAGATCCACCGCGCCGCTGGCATCAAAGGTCGCGCCGAAGGTGCCCGCCACGATCGAGGAGAAGGCGGCGACCACCAGGATCAAAGCCAGATAGGAGAAGATGATAAACAGGCGCTTTGCCCGTTTGGACATATTGACAGAAATGATCTCGCCGATGGAGCGGCCGCCGTGACGCAGGGAGGCGAACAGCGCGCCGAAGTCATGGACACCGCCGAAGAAGATGCCGCCGAGAAGGATCCACAGAGCACAGGCGCCCCAGCCAAAGCCCAGGGCAATGGCGCTGATGGGGCCGGTAATGGGGCCGGCGCCGGCGATGGAAGAGAAGTGATGGCCCATCAGGACAGGGGCCTTTGCGGGGACATAATCCACACCGTCTTCCATGGTGTGGGCGGGGGTAGGTTCGGCATTCTCACCGACACCCCATGCTTTGCACAGATAACGGCCATAGAAGATATAGCCGCAGATAAGCACAGCGATGCTCAGGATGAGAAGTACTAATCCGTTCATGTGATTTTTCTCCTTTCGATTTTTCCCGCAAACGATTTTATCGTTTGCTCCGGGGCGCAAAATTGCGCTCCAGATTTTTCCGCGCTTCCCTTCCGGCTGGATTGGAAAGAAAGCGATTGGTTTGGCCTTCCATGGCTGCTATATGATACTCCATCCAGCCGTGGAGCGTCAGCATAAAATTTTTGCGCAGATGTGTGCGCTTGATGAGGCGTACGGCGTCGGCGTCAATGGTTTCCGCCAGCACGATCAGGGTCACATAGGAGCACATGTGCTCCCTGTTGGGTTTGATGTTGGCCAGCCCGGCCTGCTGGGACAGGGCGATCTGGGCCTGAAGCGTGGCAAGATCCAGATGTTCTGTCACAAAAAAGTAGCAGTATTCATACTGCTCCACCACAGACAGAACGTGCTGTCTGGTGAGGAGGTAGTTTTCATCCCGCAGGCGGTAAAAAGCCGCGGCCGGAAAGGATCCACCCTCCACCGCCACATCCCGGTAGATATCATAACAGTGAGAATATGCATCCAGCATTTTGTCCAGACGCTGCTGCAAGGTTTGTTCCATAAAGATCCTCTTCTACGCCCATCGAAAAATTTCAGTGTTATCATATACCCTTTTTTTCCAAAAGTGAAGCGCATTTTTATGATTTATTAACATTTCGTTAATTTTTTCAAAACCGTTGTGCCTGGGTGATGGTTTTTTGACATTTTGCAGAAAGCCATCTGGCAATCATGCGCTCCCCCGCTGTCCCTGCGCTCCGATACGATACGCCGCGCCGAGCGAAAAAGGCAAAAAACAGACACGGCCTGTCGGTCTCTTGTAGAATGAAGTCGCACCACAGCATGCCGGCAATAAGGCCGTTCAGACGGTGTGCAATGCCTGACAGGTTATAATATCAAGTGCAGCGCGCTGACCACTCCCCCAGTCGCCTGCGGCGACAGCTTTCCCAGAGGGAGAGCCAAAGCCATCGATACAGAAAAACCCCGGAAAACCAAGGTTTTCCGGGGTTTTTGAGCATTTTCGATTGTAACGATCCAGCCGATCAGCGCTTGCTGAACTGCGGTGCGCGGCGAGCAGCCTTCAGGCCGTACTTCTTGCGCTCCTTCATACGAGGATCGCGGGTCAGGAAACCGGCCTTCT
>JBJERT010000365.1:0-2624 GCA_051882435.1 Faecalibacterium sp. | reverse complement strand
GCGGCCAGCGTTTGCGCGCTCCCGCGCGCTGGGGCTGTGCCCGGTCTCAATAAGGTACGGCGGGGCATCAGTGCCACGCCACGATCATACGTTCCAGCTCCTGCGCCGCGATGCTCAGGGAACGGTCGGACTTTTTGACGATACAGACGCACCGGTGGGGCGTTTGTTCCCGGAGTTCCAGGCGGTAGATGCCGCTCGCCTTTGGCTGCCCCACAAGGAAATCTTCCGGCACGAACCCGATGCCCAGATCATTTTTGACCATCGGCAGGATCTGGTCAGCCGTAGCGGCCTCGATCTCCGGGGTCAGCGCCAGGCCGTGTTCCCAGAACCATTGTGTATACAGCTCATACGTTTTGCTATGGCTGCCCAGACAGATGATGGGATATCCTGCCAGCTCCGCCAACGAGACAGGCCGCCCCGCCAGTTCCCGATACGCCGCGCCGCAGACCGGCACCTCATGGATCTCTTTCAGCTCCCTCTGCTCCATTTTGGGTAGCAGATCCGCGGGGGTCGTGATCACCGCCAGCTCGACGGCTCCCTCTTCCAGAGCGGCCACCGCCTGCGGCGTGGAATGGTTGGAGATACGCAGCCGCACACCCGGGTGGATCTGGCGGAAACGCCTCAGCACCGGCAGCAGCAGACTATGCAGCGCCACCTCGCTGGCTCCGATGGACACCATTCCTTTTTGCAGGGTGCGCTCCAACGCAAGCTCTTTTTCGGCCTTTTCCAACTGCTCGAACGCCGAGGAAACATAGGAATAGAGCTTCTCCCCTTCCGGCGTCAGGCTCACGCCCCGATTCGTCCGCACGAACAGCGTACAGCCCAGCGCAGCCTCCAGATTTTTGATGGTGCGGGTCACATTGGGCTGGTTATTCAGCAGGGCGCTGGCCGCCTGCGTGATATTTTTGAATTTTGCCGCATAGTAAAACGCCCGATAGTAGTCATAGCTGATATCCATGTGCGTCGCTCCTCTTTTTATCATACAAATTTTATATGACAATGATATCATCCATACATTTTACATATTTCCCAATTGGGATTATAGTATGGGAGGCCGCAGTTTGTCAATCAGCGGCTCTTGAACAATCAACGGAGGAACGATTCCATGAACAAAGATCTGACCGTAGGCAAGCCGGAGACCGTGCTCTGGAGCTTCTGCCTGCCGCTGTTTGGAAGCATCCTGTTCCAGCAGCTTTACAATCTGGCCGACAGCTTTGTGGCCGGAAAATTCATCGGAGAGGACGCGCTGGCCGCTGTGGGCAACAGCTACGAGATCACGCTGATCTTCCTGGCGTTCGCGTTCGGCTGCAACATCGGCTGCTCGGTGATCGTGTCGCAGTTGTTCGGCGCAAAGGATTACCGGGACCTCAAAACGGCGGTCCACACCGCCCTCATCGCCAGCGGCGCAGTATGTGCTCTCCTGATGCTGGTGGGAGTCGCGTTCTGTGCCGACCTGCTCCGGCTCATCCACACGCCGGAAAACATCCTTGCGGCGTCCCAATGCTATCTGGATATCTACATTCTGGGGCTGCCGTTCGTGTTCTATTACAACGTTGCCACCGGCATCTTTTCCGCTCTGGGCGATTCCCGGACGCCCTTCTACTTTCTTGCCGTATCCTCGCTTTCCAACATCGCGGTGGATATCCTGTTCGTCACCGCTTTTCAGATGGGCGTGGCAGGCGTGGCCTGGGCGACCTTTCTGTGTCAGGGTGTGAGCTGCGTGCTGGCCATCGGGGTCGTGTTCCGCAAGCTGGCGCAGATCAAGTCCGACGCCAGGCCCGCGCTGTTCTCCTGGAAGCTGCTGAAAAAGATCGCCGTGGTCGCCGTGCCCAGCATTTTTCAGCAGAGCTTTATTTCGGTGGGCAACATCCTTTTGCAGGGCATCATCAATACCTTTGGTTCCAGCGTTGTGGCAGGCTATTCCGCCTCGGTCAAGCTGAACAATCTGGTCATCACTTCCTTTACTACGCTGGGCAACGGCATCTCCAACTACACCGCTCAGAATCTTGGCGCGGGGAAGCCGGAACGCATCAGGAGCGGTTTCCGCGCGGGGCTGAAGATGGTCTGGACGATCTGCCTGCCGCTGGTGCTGCTCTATCTTCTGGGCGGGCAGTACCTGCTGCGCATTTTCCTGGATGACCCCAGCGGCACGGCCATGGCAGTGGGGATGCAGTTCCTGCGTATCCTTGCGCCCTTCTACTTCGTGGTATCGGCCAAGCTCACGGCAGACGGAATCCTTCGCGGCGCCGGCATGATGGGGCCGTTCATGGTCTCCACCTTCAGCGACCTGATCCTGCGGGTCGTGCTGGCAAAGCTGCTGTCGCTCTCCTTCGGGACGGTGGGCATCTGGTCGGCGTGGCCGGTGGGCTGGCTGGTCGGCATGGGATTCTCCATAGCGTTCTATCGCCGCGGCGCATGGGAAACGCGAACGGAGGATGTCTCCACCGTTGGATAAAAGCAATCGAGCATCTCCCGGGTACTTTTCTATCCGGGGGATGCTCGTTTTTTCCACGCAAATATGCAAAAAAGCCGTTGCATCTGCATTCCTGCATCTGCAACGGCTTCGTGTTGGAGCGGCCGACGAGGCTCGAACTCGCTACCTCCACCTTGGCAAGGTGGCGCTC
>JBJERT010000364.1:0-2649 GCA_051882435.1 Faecalibacterium sp. | reverse complement strand
AAGCCGTACTCATTGATCTTGGCGTAGGACGCCAGATAGGAGATCAGACCGATGTTGGGGCCTTCAGGGGTCTCGATGGGGCACATGCGGCCATAGTGGCTGTAATGGACGTCACGGACCTCGAAGCCCGCGCGGTCACGGCTCAGACCGCCGGGACCCAGAGCGGACAGACGGCGCTTGTGGGTCAGCTCCGCCAGCGGGTTGTTCTGGTCCATGAACTGAGACAGCGGCGAGGAACCGAAAAACTCCTTGATGGCCGCCACCACCGGGCGGATATTGATGAGCGCCTGCGGAGTGATGACGCTCTGATCCTGGCTCTGGAGGGTCATGCGCTCGCGGATAACGCGCTCCATGCGGGAGAAGCCGATGCGGAACTGGTTCTGCAGCAGCTCGCCCACGCTGCGGATACGGCGGTTGCCCAGATGGTCGATATCATCCGTGGTGCCGATGCCGTGGCCCAGACCGTTCAGGTAGTTGATTGAAGCAAGGATATCGGCCACCGTGACGGTGCGGCCAATGAGCTGGTCGTGGTTGCGGCGCAGCATCTCCTTCTGCTCCTCCACGTCAGAGGTGGTATCGAGGATCTTGCGGATCTCCTCGAAGGAGCAGCGCTCGTTGATGCCGCATTCCTTGACATCGAAGGAGAAGAAGCCCTGCGCATCCACGCAGCCATTGGTCATGACCTTGACGTTCTTATCTTCCACGCGCAGGACGACCAGATCGACACCGGCAGCGTCAGCCTTTTCCGCCATCGCGCGGCTAATCTTTTCGCCTTCATTGATGAGGATCTCGCCGGTCAGCGGGTCGGCCACGTTGGCCGCGGCGATGTGCCCCATAATACGGCGGGCCAGCGAGAGCTTTTTGTTCATCTTATAGCGGCCGAAACGGGACAGATCGTAACGGCGCGGGTCGAAGAACAGCATATTGATCTGGCTGGTCGCAGACTCGACCGTGGGAGGCTCGCCGGGGCGCAGCTTGCGGTAGACCTCCAGCAGGCCCTCCTCCTGATTCTTGGTGGTGTCCTTTTCCAGCGTGGCCAGGATGCGCTCGTCGTCGCCGAAGTAGCCGAGGATCTCCTCATCGGTAGAGAGGCCCAGCGCACGGCACAGCACCGTGACCGGCAGCTTGCGGTTCTTGTCGATACGGACATAGAACACATTGGAGGCATCGGTCTCATACTCCAGCCATGCGCCGCGGTTGGGGTTCATGGTGGCGGTGAACAGGTCGTTGCCCACCTTGTCCTTGGATGCTCCGTAGAATACGCCGGGGGAACGGACCAGCTGGCTGACGATGGCACGCTCGGCACCGTTGATGACAAAGGTGCCCGCGTCGGTCATCAGAGGGAAATCGCCCATGAAGATTTCCTGATCCTTGACCTCGCCGGTCTCCTTATTCAGCAGGCGGGCGGTCACGCGCAGAGGGGCGGCATAGGTCACATCGCGCTCCTTGCACTCCTTGATGCTGTATTTCGGCTCCTTGTCCAGCCGGAAATCCACAAAGCTCAGCGCCAGATTGCCGGTGTAGTCCTCGATGGTGCCGATGTCATGAAAGACCTCCTTCAGGCCCTCGTCCAAAAACCACTGATACGAGTTTTTCTGGACCTCGATCAGGTTGGGCATTTCGATGACTTCGTCGATGTGGGAGAAGCTCATGCGCTCGGTTTTGCCGAGCTTGACGGGCTTGACTTTCATCATAAAATCAACCACTCCTTACTTTTATACTCTACGGATGCTGTATTCGCGGGTCGAATTTGAGCAGACACACATAATTCGACCCGCGCCGCGCGGAGAGTTTCGGCGTTTTTCACAAACTTTGCGGTCGGTGCCGTGTCGGTTTGGTGCCGTGGAACCCCTTGATGGCGCACTAGGCCATTATGTGATACTGGATTAGTATACCGCCAAAAAGGTGAGATGTCAAGCCATTTTTCGTATTTTGGGCATAAATTTTGCCGGGCGTCCTCTTATCAGGCACACCCGGCAGTGTGTTATGTTTATGGAAAGAAGTGCTTGATTTTTTCGTTTTTCACGTTCCATCCAAAAAGAGCCTTGTGCATTTTGTCCAAGCTGCATATTGCATCCCCTGCAAAAGACACTGCGCTCCCCTGCCCTGCGGCTCACAGCTCACGCGCATATTCCATCTCTCGTGCGCCGAAACCCGCCTGTTCGCGGCCCGTAGGCGCAAAACCGTGCGCTTCATAGAAACGGCGTGCCCGGTCATTTTCCGAAAAGACCCACAGCATCACCTGACGAAAGCCCGCCTGACGCATCTCGTTCAGCGCCCGGTCCATCATGCGGGAGCCGTATCCCCTGCGCCAGTTGCCCGGCAGGCTGTGGATGCAGATCAGCTCTGCGGAATCTTTCTGCCCCGGCTCGGGCGTACGGCAGCGGCTCCAGAAAGCAATACCATGGGGCGCACCGTCCAGAAACAGCAATGTCCCATGAAAAGCATCCTGCGCCAGCACACGGCGGTACATTTCCTCGGTACACGAAAACTCTGTCAGCCCTTCCAGCACCTCCGCCGGAAGGATATCGCGGAACGCCGCGCGCCAGGAGGCGATCTGCACCTGCGCGCAGAACCGTTCATCTCCGGGCCGAGCGCTCCGAAGCATGATCTCAGCCGACATACTCCTTCTCCTTTTCCCATCAAAAA
>JBJERT010000363.1:0-2678 GCA_051882435.1 Faecalibacterium sp. | reverse complement strand
ACCCCAAACCCCACCGCCCCGGAGAGCAAACCCCGCTCTCCGGGGCACTCTTTTTCTGCCGAAAATCGCTTTTTGCGACCAAAACTTTGCAGGAAACACTTTCCAATGCTAAAGTGAAATGCTATACTATACCTATTATCTGCGAAAACTTCCACTGGAGGGATTTCTTTGACCAAGTTTCTGATCCGTTGCTTTATTCGGCACCCGGACGATGTGCAGAGCAGTGCCGCCCGCACCGCCTATGGCAATATGGCCAGCTGTGTGGGTGTAGTCTGCAACGTTCTGCTGTGTCTGGGCAAGTTTATGGCCGGAATGCTGTTTGGTTCCATCGCCATCATGGCGGATGCTCTGAATAACCTGTCCGACGCTTCGTCCAACATCGTCAGCCTCATCGGCTTCCGTCTGGCGGCCAAGGCCCCCGACGAAAAGCACCCCTACGGCCATGGCCGCTATGAGTACCTTGCCGGTCTGGTGGTCTGTGTCACCATTCTGGGCATCGGCTTCTCCCTGCTGCGGGATTCGGTGGACAAGGTGCTCCACCCCACGCCGGTGCTGTTCAGCTGGCTGTCGGTGGGCGTGCTGACCGCATCCATCCTCGTCAAGCTCTGGATGAGCCGCTTTAACCGTACCATTGGCCAGCTCATCCAGTCCGATACTCTCATCGCCACGGCCGCGGACAGCCGCAACGACGTCATTTCCACCAGTGCGGTGCTGGTGGCCACCGTGGTGTGCAGCCTGACCGGCTTTGACCGTCTGGATGGCCTGATGGGCGTCGCTGTGGCGGCATTCATCCTCTGGTCCGGCTTTGGTCTGGTGATGGATACCCTCAGCCCCCTGCTGGGCGAGGCCCCCGCGCCGGAGCTGGTGGAGCACATCGAGCAGACCGTTATGTCCTATCCCGGCGTGATGGGCATGCACGACCTGATGGTCCACGACTACGGCCCCGGCCACCAGTTCGCTTCGCTCCACGTCGAGTTCCCCGCCGAGGCCGACCCGCTGACCGCCCACGACCTGATCGATACCATCGAGAGCGATTTCCTGCGCAAGGACCATTTGCAGGTCACGATCCACTATGACCCCATTGTCACTTCGGACGCTCAGGTGGGGGTCCTGCGCACCCGCCTCAAGGAGAAGGTCCGCTCCATCGACCCCGAGCTGTCCATCCACGATCTGCGCATCGTGCCCGGCGAGACGCACACTAACGTGGTGTTCGATCTGGTCCTGCCCGCGGGCTATAAGGGCGAGCGCGGCGCGTTGGTAGAGCAGGTGAAAGCCTTTGTTGCGGAGCAGGACCCCAGGTATATCAGTGTCATCAAGGTGGAGCAGAGCTATGCCTGCGCCCACAACAAATAAAAGGGGGAACATCCGGTGCTGAATCAGACCTACCGCGAGATGCTGGCGCACAAGAGCGTCATCCGCGAGACCTTTATGTATGGCAAACAGCGCGCCGCCCAGATCGGCTATGAAAATGTGTTCGATTACTCGCTGGGCAACCCCAGTGTGCCCTGCCCGCCGCAGTTCACCGCGGCGATGCAGGACCTTCTGGCGCAGGAGGACCCGGTGTCGCTGCACGGCTATTGCCCCAGTCAGGGCGACCCGGCGTTCCGTGCCGATGTAGCGGCCCATTTGACGGCGGCCTTTGGCCTGCCCTATGAGCAGAAGCATATTTTCCCCACCACCGGCGCGGCGGGCGCCATTGCCCACGCCCTGCGAGCCGTGACCCAGCCCGGCGACGAGGTGCTGACCTTCGCGCCCTATTTCCCGGAATACGGCCCCTATGTGTCCGGCACCGGCGCGGTGCTGCGGGTGGTGCCGCCGCAGGCCCCGGCCTTCCAGCCCAACCTCGAGGCATTTGAGCAGATGCTCACCCCGCAAGTGGCCTGCGTCCTCATCAATACGCCCAATAACCCGACCGGCGTGGTCTATTCGGCCCCGATCCTTGCCCGTATGGCCGAGCTGCTGACGCAGAAAAGCAGGGAATATGGGCACACCATCTTCCTCGTCAGCGATGAGCCTTACCGGGATATCGTGTTTGACGGAAAGACCGCGCCCTACCCGGCGGCGTTCTATCCCCATACGCTCACTTGTTTCTCCTACTCCAAGAGCCTGAGCCTGCCCGGCGAACGTTTGGGCTATGTGGCGGTGCGCCCCGGCTGTGAGGGCGAGGACGTTCTGGTGGATATGATGGCGCAGATCTCCCGCTTCACGGGCCATAACTGCCCGCCCAGCCTCATCCAGCGCGCTGTCAGCCGCTGTCAGGACGTGACCAGCGACCTGAGCGTCTATGAGACGAATATGAACCTGCTGTACGATAAGCTCACCGCGCTGGGCTTCGAGGTCCAGCGCCCGGGCGGGACCTTCTATATCTTCCCCAAAGCGCTGGAGGCCGACGCGAACGCCTTCTGCCTCAAGGCGCGGGAGTTCGATCTTCTGCTGGTGCCCAGCGATACCTTTGGCGTGTCGGGCTATGTGCGGCTGGCCTACTGCATCGACACCGAAAAGGTGGAACGTAGCCTGCCCGCCTTCGAGAAGCTCGCGGCCGCTTATGGGAAATAAGGGCTGATGAGGAAGACCGCACACGGAACTCCCCCAGTCGCCTGCGGCGACAGCCCCCTCATAGAGGGGGCCTCGCCCTACTGCAACGAGGGCGCAGCCCCCGCGCGCGGGAGCGCGCAAAC
>JBJERT010000362.1:0-2679 GCA_051882435.1 Faecalibacterium sp. | reverse complement strand
GGCGATGGGCGCAGTAAAAAGTTTTTGCCCCGCTTTTTTCAAAAAGCGGGAAAAAGCGGGAAAACCCGCTTGCATCTATGCGCCCTTTCCGCTAAAATAGAAAATGTATGCGTATTTTGCATCTGGCAGGAGAATATGATCTATGACCAATCGTGAAGAAATCGAGCGCCGCCGGACGTTCGCCATCATCAGCCACCCGGACGCCGGCAAGACGACGCTGACCGAAAAGCTGCTGCTCTACGGCGGAGCCATCAATCAGGCGGGTTCCGTCAAGGGCAAGCAGAGCGCCCGCCACGCCGTGTCCGACTGGATGGACATCGAAAAACAGCGCGGCATCTCTGTCACTTCCTCTGTGTTACAGTTTGAGTATGCGGGCAAGTGCGTGAATATTCTGGACACCCCCGGCCATCAGGACTTTTCCGAGGACACCTACCGCACCCTTATGGCCGCCGACTCGGCCGTCATGGTCATCGACGCGGCCAAGGGCGTCGAGGCCCAGACCATCAAGCTGTTCAAGGTCTGCACCCTGCGCCATATCCCGATCTTCACCTTCATCAACAAGATGGACCGCGAGGCGCGGGACCCCTTTGAGCTGATGGAGAACATCGAGGAGATCCTGGGCATCAAGACCTATCCCATGAACTGGCCCATCGGCTGCGGCAAAGCCTTTAAGGGCGTGTTCGACCGCAATACCCGCAAGGTGCTGGCCTTCGAGAGCGACGGCCGCGCCAACGGCGTGAAGAAGGTGGACGAGATCCAGGCCGAGCTGGGCGACCCCTCGCTGGACGATCTGCTCACCCCCTATCTGCACCAGCAGCTCTCGGACGAGATCGAGCTGCTGGACGGCGCGGCGGAGGAGTTCGATCTGGACAAGGTGCTGCGGGGCGAGCTCAGCCCCGTGTTCTTCGGCTCGGCGCTGACCAACTTCGGCGTGGAGCCGTTCCTGGAAAACTTCCTGCGGCTGACCCCGCCGCCGCTGGCCCGCGCCGACAGCCAGACCGGCGAGGCCGTGGACCCCTGCCGCGATGAGTTCTCGGCTTTCATCTTCAAGATCCAGGCCAACATGAACAAAGCCCACCGGGACCGCATCGCGTTCATGCGCATCTGCTCGGGCAAGTTCGAGCGCGGCATGGAGGCGTATCACGTCCAGCAGGGCAAGAACATCAAGCTCGCCACCGGCACCCAGCTCATGGCGCAGGACCGCGCCATCGTGGACGAGGCCTATGCGGGCGATATCATCGGCCTGTTCGACCCGGGCATCTTCTCCATCGGCGACACGCTCTGTACCGGCAAGCAGAAGGTGCAGTTCGCAGGCATCCCCACCTTTTCGCCGGAGCATTTCGCGCGCATCGAACAGAAGGACACCATGAAGCGCAAGCAGTTCGTGAAGGGCATGGAGCAGATCGCCCAGGAGGGCGCCATCCAGATCTTCCGCGAGGTGGGCGGCGGCATGGAGGAAGTCATCGTCGGCGTGGTGGGCGTGCTTCAGCTCGAGGTGCTGGAATACCGTCTGAACACCGAATACAACGTGGAGATCCGCATGCAGCAGCTGCCCTTTGAACAGCTCCGCTGGGTGCAGAACGCCCCCGACACCTATGTGCTGCGGGACCTCGACCTGACCAGCGACACCAAGGCTGTGGAGGACATGAAGGGCAACCGCCTGCTGCTGTTCACCTCGGACTGGGCGGTGCGCTGGGCCGAGAACCACAACGAAACGTTAAAACTGAGCGAGTTTGGCAATATTTAAAGCAAACGCCGGACTCACAAGCGGGCAAAGGAGCCTGTTCCCCGGCCGTGCGCCGGGCGGCGCTCCTTTGCCTTTTTTACAATGGAGGGAACGAGCATGGAACAGATCAGCATCGGCAAGAGCGGGCTTACCGCGCCTTTTCTCGGCATGGGCACCTGGGCCATCGGCGGCGGAAGCTGGTGGGGCGACAACGACGACGCCCTGTCGGTCCGGGCCATCCAGACCGCCGTGGAACAGGGCATCGTCTGGGTGGACACCGCGCCCATCTACGGCCTGTATCACAGCGAGCAGGTCGTGGGCGAGGCGCTCAAGGCGATCCCCCGGGACAAGATCATCCTCTCGACCAAGTGCGGGCTGGAATGGCGGCACGAGACGCCGGTCCTGCACAAGGTGGTGGACGGCGTCCCGGTCTACCGGGACCTGTCCGCCCAGAGCATCGTCGAGGATGTGGAGGACAGCCTGCGCCGCCTGGGCACCGACCATCTGGACGTGCTGTACACCCACTGGCAAAGCCCGGACTTCGGCCTCTACCCGCTGGAGGAGACCGTCGAGGCCATGATGAAGCTCAAGCGGGAGGGGAAGATCCGGGCCATCGGCGCGTCCAACGTGACGGCGGATATCATCCGGGGCTACTGCCGCTATGGCGAGCTGGACGTCATTCAGGAAAAATACAGCCTGCTGACCCGCCGCATCGAAAAGCAGCTCCTGCCCACCTGCAAGGAGCTGGGCGTATCCATCCAGGCCTATTCTCCGCTGGAGCAGGGGCTGCTGACCGGCAAGGTGACCATGCTCACCACCTTCCCCGAGGGAAGCACCCGCAATAACAACCCCACCTTTCAGCCAGCCCGGCGCGCGCAGGCGCTGGAACTGCTGGACGGCTGGACCGAGCTGACCCACAAGTACGACTGCACCATGGCGCAGCTGGTCATCGC
>JBJERT010000361.1:0-2697 GCA_051882435.1 Faecalibacterium sp. | reverse complement strand
GACAGGCTCCATTCCGGTGCTTCTCGCGGCGGAATGCATATCAGACCGGCTCGACTTCCACGTTGACCTTGAAGCTGGCCACGACGCCCGTATACAGACGGACCTTGCCGCCAAAAACACCGGCATCCTTGATATCCTTGGTCTCAAGCTCGATCTTCTTCTTATCGATGGGGCTGCCCACAGCCTCGCTGAGCGCGGCGGCCACTTCCTTGCTCGTGACCTTGCCGTGCAGCCGACCGGAAGCGCCGCCCTTGGCCTTGACGGTCACGATGCGGCCATTGATCTTTGCGGCCAGCGCCTGAGCAGCGGCCACGTTCTCGGCCTCGTGGAAATCCGCGGCGGCCTCCTTGCCGCGGGCGATATTCACCGCGGAAGCATCTGCCACAGCGGCCAGCTTGCGCGGGAACAGGAAGTTGCGGGCGTAGCCGTCCGAGACCTCGTGGATCTCGTCCTTCTTGCCGATGCCCTTGATGTCCTGATTCAGAATGACTTTCATGTTCTATCCCTCACTTCCCGCCGGGGCGCGCCCGGCGCAGTTGTTGCAGCCCCAGTATACCGCATCCGGCCGGATTCGGCAAGGGGCAAGTCCCCCAGTCCCAGTGTTGCCTCTGGATGATCCTATACAGGGGTCAGGCCTTGGTCCCGGGGTTGGAGCCGCTCTTTTTCTGGCTCTCGCGGTACTGGTCGATGGCGGTCTGGATGCGGGCGCGGGCCGCCTCGGGGGTGATATGCTTGAGCTGCGCCGCCGCCATCGTCTGGTGGCCGCCGCCGCCCAGCGATTCCATGACCACCTGCACATTTACTGCGCCCAGGCTGCGGGCGGAAACGTTGACGCCGCTGCCCACCCGAACGGCCACAAAGCTGGCCTCCACGCCCTGGATGGTCAGCAGGTCGTTGGCGGCCTGTGCAATGGCCACCCGGGCCTCCGGCGCGATCTCGCCGCTGATGGAAATGGCGCAGTTCTTGTACATCTGCGCGGCCTCCACCAGAGCGGCCTTGGCGCGGTATTCCACCATGGAAACATCAAAGAGCTGGCGCACCCGCTCTGTCTCTGCGCCATAGCGGCGCAGTGCCGCAGCCGCTTCAAAGGTGCGCACTCCAGTGTGCAGCGTAAAGTCCCGAGTATCCAGCATGATGCCGGAGAGCAGGCCCTCGGCCTCCACGCGGTTGGGCTTGTCTCCGCGCTCGCCCACATACTGGAGCAGCTCGGTGACCAGCTCGCTGGTCGAGGAAGCATAGGGTTCGTGGCAGACCAGCACCGGGTTCTCGATGAAGCCCACGCCCTTGCGGTGATGGTCGATGACCGCCACCTTGCCGCACCGGTCAAGGATGTCCTTGCTCTCCACAAGAGCGACCTGGTATGTATCCACCACGATGCAGAGCGTGGTCTTGGTGATGATGGGCAGGGCGGCTTTCGGGTCGATAAAGTCGTCCTCCTGCCCGGCCTTGACCAGCGCGTCGATAAGGCTGGAGGCCAGCGTAGCGTCGCGCCGCACCGCGATAACGGCGGGCACATCGCAGATCTTGCAGATGCGCAGCACACCCTCGGCCGCACCGATGGCGTCCAGATCGCTCATGCGGTGGCCCATGATGACTACATGGTCTGCCGCTTTGATCAGCTCCACGAGCTGGTCCGCCACCAGACGGCTGCGCACCTTGCTGCGCTTTTCCACGCCGTGGCTCACGCCGCCGTAGAAGGTGAAGCCGTCGGGGGTCATTTCAGCGGCCTGATCGCCGCCGCGGCCCTGCGCCATATCCAGCGCGCGGACCGCCATATCCTGCGCCTCGTGCAGCGTCCGTGCCCCGCGGCCGATACCGATGGAGACCGAAAGGTTTACGCTGGGGTCTAAGGCGCGTATTTTATCCAGAACGTCATATCCACGCTGGGCATACTGCTCCAGATGGCGCTCCTCCACCACGGCGATATAGCGCCCGCTGGCGACCCGGCGCAAAAAGCCGGTCCCGCGGCCGATCATCTCTTCCAGTGTGCGGTTGATGCCCTCCAGCAGGCGGGCGCGCTCGCTGTCCAGCATATCGCCGAACACATCGTCGTAGCCGTCCACCGAAAAGACCAGATATCCCGGGCGGCTGGCCCTGTACTCAGCGGCGATGCGCCGCAGCTCGGTCTGCTCGTTGAACATCAGCAGCGTCATCGTCTCGGCGTCGCCGGGCACCGTGGAGCTGTGGACGCACCAGATGCGGTCTGCCAGCGTAAGGAGCTGGCCTTCGGTCGTGCGGCACTGCTGCAGGTCCAGCCCGGGCAGCACCTTGTTCACGCGACTGACCAGAAGGTCCGCGTTGTGGAGCAGCTCGGTTCGGAAGTGCTGGTTATACCACAGCACTGTGTCGCCGGAAAGCATGGCCGCGGGCTGGGAGAGCGGTTCGAGGCTGTACTGGGTCTTGGACTTTTCAAAGCTGCCGCCGCAGACCCAGCGGGCCACCCAGTCCCGCAGCTTGAAGCGGAACGCGGCAAAGCAGCAGGCCCAGATCACCGCCAGACCGATCATCAGCGGCACCAGCGTCGGCCGGAGCACGATGCACATCACTGCCAGCAGCGCACACAGGCCTGCCAGAAAGATGGTCAGCATCTCCAGCGTCCATCTCGGTTTCCATTTCATTCCATCTGCCTCCTGGCAAGTTGAGATTTGCGCAAAGGCCCCACGGATCGCACAGGAAACGGGGGATTTGTTCCTTTTT
>JBJERT010000360.1:0-2720 GCA_051882435.1 Faecalibacterium sp. | reverse complement strand
CCCTCGTCACAAAGGAGACCTCACCATGACAAACGAAAAGATCGCCCGCATCAATGAGCTGGCGCGCAAAAGCAAGACCGAGGCGGGGCTGACGCCCGCCGAAAAAGAGGAACAGCAGGCGCTGCGGCAGGAATATCTCGCGGAAGTGCGCGGGAGCCTGCGCGCCCAGCTGGAACACACCTCGATCCAGGAGCCGGACGGCACCATCCATAAGCTGGGCCGCCGCCCGGGCGGAAAGCCGCCCCGGAGCTGAGAGCTGCGCCGCGCAAAGACCGACCAAAACAGGGAAAAAGTGGCCCGCGCCGCTTTTTCCTCTTTTTTTGGACACAAAACCGTGTTATACTATACTTGTCCCTTTGTGGGGCATTCCCAAGGTGGCGTATCCCGGGCAGAGCGCCCGGAAAAGGCTGTCTTTTGATTTTTACAAAGAGGTCGAATATTATGCTTACTGCAATTACGGGTATCAACTGGGGCGACGAGGGCAAGGGCCGCATGGTCGACCTGATCAGTCAGGAATACGACATCGTTGTGCGCTATCAGGGCGGCAACAACGCGGGCCACACCGTCAAGAACGAGCGCGGCAAGTTTGTGCTGAACCTGCTGCCTTCCGGCATCCTGCGGCCCAACGTCGTCTGCGTGATGGGCAACGGTATGGTCATTGACCCGCACCATCTGGACGGTGAGATCAGCCGCCTGCGCGAGCAGGGCATCGCCATCACGCCGGACAACCTCAAGATCTCCGACCGCGCCACCATCACCATGCCCTATCATGTCGCGCAGGATGGGCTGGAGGAAGCCCGCCTGTCCAAGACCGGCGCACAGTTCGGTTCCACCAAGCGCGGCATCGCCTACGCCTACGGCGACAAATACATGAAAAAGACCCTCCGCATGGGCGACCTGCTCCACCTGGACGAGGCTGTGAAAAAGCGTCTGGTCACCATGGTGGATTCCAAGAACCTCGTGATGGAGGGCAGCTACGGCGCGGACCCCATCGACGTGGAAGAAATGTGGGTCTGGCTCCAGAAGTATGCCGCCATCTTCAAGGACTATATCTGTGACGCGGGCCAGTATCTGGCCGACGCCGACGCCGCGGGCAAAAAGATCCTGTTCGAGGCTCAGCTTGGTGCGCTGCGCGACATCGACTTCGGCATCTATCCCTATACCACTTCGTCCAACGTCATCGGCGCCTATGCGCCCATTGGCGCGGGCATCCCGGGCCACAAGCTGAACAACTCCATCGGCGTGATGAAGGCATATTCCTCCTGTGTCGGCGACGGGCCCTTTGCCGCCGAGCTGGCCATGACCGAGGAAGAAAAGCACGCTCTGCGCGAGGCGGGCCATGAGTACGGCGCGGCCACCGGCCGCCCCCGCCGCGTCGGCCCCATCGACATCGTGGCCAGCCGCTATGGCGTGTTCTGTCAGGGCTGCGACGAAGTCGCGCTGACCCTGCTGGACGTTCTGGACTATATGGAGCGCATCCCCGTGGTCACGGAGTACAAGCTGACCGACGGCACCACGACCACGCGCTTCCCCATGGGCGAGGCGCTGGACACCGCGCAGCCGGTGGTGGAGTATCTGCCCGGCTGGCACTGCGATATCACCGCCGCCCGCAAGTGGGAGGACCTGCCCAAGGCCGCGCAGGACTATGTGCTGTATCTGGAAAAAGCCGTCGGCTGCAAGATCACCTATATTTCGGTCGGCGCAGAGCGCGAAGCCTACGTCCGCCGCGCATAACAAAGCAACACACCCGCCCGGAGCAGAAAAGAGGGAATGGATATGTTTGATATCATCACGGACAGCGCCTGTGACCTGACGCCCGAAACGGCGCAGCAGCTCGGCATCGAGGTGGTGCCGTT
This sequence comes from Faecalibacterium sp., assembly GCA_051882435.1. Lineage (GTDB taxonomy): Bacteria > Bacillota > Clostridia > Oscillospirales > Ruminococcaceae > Faecalibacterium. The sequence goes on along the minus strand of JBJERT010000360.1, from coordinate 864 downwards.
CTATGTCTCGCTGGATGGCGAGCATTACCGCAAGGAGGGCAAGGAGATCGCGGTGCGGGAGTTCTATCAGTTCATGGTGGACAACCCCGCCGCCTATCCCAAGACCAGTCTGGCCTCCATCGAGGATTTTGAGCAGGTGTTCCGTGCTCACGCGGAGCAGGGCCGGGATGTGCTCTGTCTGAACTTCACGGGCAAGATGAGCGGCTGCGTGGGCAGCGCCCGCAACGCCCGGGAGCTGGTGCTGGAGGACTATCCCAATGCCCGCATCGAGGTGGTGGACACCGCTGCCGCTACCGTGACCGAGGCCGAGACCGTGCGCAATGCTGTCGCCATGCGCGACGCGGGCTGCTCGCTGGACGAAACGCTGGTCTGGCTGGACGGTGTGCGCGCGACCAACCAGATATTCTTTACGGTGGGCAATCTGGATTACCTCATCAAGGGCGGACGCATCGGCAAGGTGACGGGCCGCGCGGCCAACATGCTGGGCATCAAGCCCATGATCCTGTTCAAGGAGGGCGAGATCTTCTCCAGCGGTGTCGCCCGCGGGCGGCAGAAGAGCTTTGAGCGCGCGCTGGAGCAGCTCATGAGCTATCTGGAAAGCCGCAACGCGGACCCGGATGATTACAGCATCACGGTGGGCTACGGCTACGACGAGGAGGAGGGCCGCCGCCTCTGGATGCAGACCCGCGCCGCGCTCCGTGCCAAATACCCCGCCAGCGCCTGCGAGGTGGAGCTGCTCCAGATCGGCTGTACCATCGCCGTCCACACCGGCCCCTACGCTCTGGGCATGGGCGTGATGCGCAAGTGGAAGAAGAAGTAAACGGAGAGACGGGGGTTTTGTTCCTTTTTCGAGAAAAAGGAACC
>JBJERT010000359.1:0-2741 GCA_051882435.1 Faecalibacterium sp. | reverse complement strand
CGATGGGCGCAGTAAAAAGCTTTTTCGGTTCCTTTTTCTCGAAAAAGGAACAAAACTCCCCGTTATAAGGAGACCCACTATGAATATCAAACGAGCCAAAGAAGAGATCGAGCGCACCGTCAGGGCCTATCTGGCCAAGGATGCGCTGGGCGAATATGCCATCCCGGCGATCCGGCAGCGTCCCATCCTGCTGATGGGCCCTCCGGGCATCGGAAAGACCCAGATCATGGAGCAGGCCGCGCGGGAATGCGGCGTGGCGCTGGTGGCCTATACCATCACGCATCACACGCGCCAGAGCGCGGTAGGCCTGCCCTTCATCCGTCAGCGCCGCTACGGCGACCGGGACGTGAGCGTGACCGAGTACACCATGAGCGAGATCATCGCCAGCATCTACGCCAAAATGGAGGCCACCGGCCTTTCGGAGGGCATCCTGTTCATCGACGAGATCAACTGCGTGTCCGAAACGCTGGCCCCCACCATGCTGCAATTCCTGCAATGCAAGACCTTCGGCAACCAGGCCGTGCCTGCCGGATGGGTCATCGTGGCCGCGGGCAACCCGCCCGAATACAACAAGAGCGTGCGCGATTTCGACATCGTCACGCTGGACCGCGTGCGCCGGATGGACCTGGAACCGGACCTGCCCGTCTGGAAAGAATACGCCCGCGCCGTGGGCATCCACAGCGCCATCCTGAGCTATCTGGAGCTGCACCCCCAGAACTTCTATCAGATCAACGCCGACGTAGACGGCACCCAGTTCGTCACCGCCCGCGGCTGGGAGGACCTCTCCAACCTGCTGTCCACCTACGAGACTCTGGACCTCAAGGCCGACGAGGAGGTCATCCGGCAGTATTTGCAGCATCAGAAGATCGCCGAGGATTTTGCGGCCTATCTCGACCTCTACTATAAATACCGCGACGACTACGGCGTGGAGGATATCCTGTCCGGGCAGGTCCGGCCCGGCGTGTTCGCGCGGCTGCTGCGCGCCCCCTTTGACGAACGCCTGTCTCTGGTCAGCCTGATCCTGGCCGGTCTGAACACCCGCTTCGAGGCGTCCCGCACCGCCGACGCGGTGGCCGATGCCTGCTATACCTTCCTGCGCGAGACCAAGCAGGCGCTGGCCACGCTGCCCCCGGACATCCCCGACGGGCCGTCCGCTCTGTTCGCCAAAATGGTGGAGGACTACGACGCCGAGACCCAGCGCCGCCGCGCGGCGGGCCTGCTGGACAAGACCGCGCTGGACCTGCGTCTGCGCGCCTTCGCCGCCCTGCGCTCGTGGGATTCGGCCCTGCGCCACGCCAAGGCCGAGGCCACCAACGAGGCGTTCGACCTGCTGCGGGAGAAGTTCGGCACACTGGCCGAGGCCCGGGACGCCGCCCAGCAGGAGGCTTCTGCCGCGCTGGAGGCTGCCTTTGACTTCATGGAGCAGGCGTTCGAGGACAGCCAGGAGCTGGTCGTGTTCGTGACCGAGCTGACGCTTTCCCCCGCGGCCCACGCCTTTATCGCCGAGAACGGCTGCGAGCGCTATTTCCGCTACAACAAAGACCTGCTGCTGGACAACCGCAAGGCCGCCCTTCAGCGGGAGCTGGCCGCCGAGCAGGGCCGGAATGGAGGGCTGTGAGCCGTGTGGGAGAGCCTTCTGTTCAGCCTGAACAGCACGATGCCGTTGTTTTTTGTCATGCTGCTGGGCTATGCTCTGCGGCGCTGCGGGTTCCTGACCGACGAGTTCGTGGCCGTGGGCAACAAGTTCGTGTTCCACATCGCGCTGCCGGTGCAGCTGTTCCGCGACCTGGCGCTGACCGATCTGCGCGCCAGCTTTGACGCGGGCTATGTGCTGTTCTGCTCGGCCGTCACGGCGGCGACCATCCTCACCATCTGGGGTCTGGCGCGGCTGCTGCTCCGTGAGAAACACATCGTGGGCGAGTTCGTACAGGCCTGCTACCGCTCCTCGGCGGCCATTCTGGGCGCGGCATTCATTCAGAACATTTACGGCACCTCCGGGATGTCCGGCCTGATGATCCTGGGCAGCGTGCCGCTGTATAACATCTTTGCGGTGCTCATCCTGACACTGGAAAGCCCCGCCGCCGACCGTTCGGCAGACCTGTCCGCCAAGCTCCGAAAAAGCCTGCGGGGCATCCTGACCAATCCCATCCTGATCGGCATCGCGCTGGGCTTCCTCTGGGGGATGGCGCGGCTGCCCATCCCCACCATGGCGGACAAAACGCTGGCCAGCCTCGCGGGGCTGACCAGTCCGCTGGCGCTGCTGGCCATCGGTGCGGGCTTCAAGGGCCGCGCCGCGCTGGGCTATCTCAAGCCTACCGTCGCGGCCACCCTCATCAAGCTGGTGGTCCTGCCCGCGCTGTTCCTGCCGCTGGCCGTGCGGCTGGGGTTCACGGATCAGAAGCTCGTGGCGCTGCTGGTGATGCTGGGCAGCATCACCACCCCCGCCAGCTATGTCATGGCCCGCCAGATGGGCCATGAGGGTGTGCTCACGGGCAGCGTCTGCGTCACGACCACCGTATTCAGCGCCCTGACCCTGACCTTCTGGATCTTCTGGGCGAGAAGCTTGGGATATATTTTATAGTGATCCATAAATTCAGCGCGAATCAGGCTCTCTGGGAGGGGGCTTGGCGCAGTCGGGAACTTTCACGCTGTTTTATCGAACTGCTCATAAAAAAGCTCCGTCTGGAAAACGAAGCCTCAACAAATCGAAAAGCAGGACCGGCTTTGCCAGTCCTGCTTTT
>JBJERT010000358.1:0-2745 GCA_051882435.1 Faecalibacterium sp. | reverse complement strand
GCCGCCTTCCTCCCCATCTGCCGTGCCGACATGGAGGCCCGGGGCTGGGAGGAGCTGGATTTTGTGGTCGTGGGCGGCGACGCCTATGTGGACCACCCCAGCTTTGGCACCGCCATCATCAGCCGTCTGCTGGAAGCGGAGGGCTACCGTGTGGGTGTGCTGGCGCAGCCGCGCTTCACCGACTGTGAGGACTTCAAACGCTTCGGAAAGCCCAAATACGGCTTTTTCATCGGCGGCGGCAACGTGGACAGCATGGTCAGCCATTATTCGGTGGCCAAGATCCCCCGCGCAGAGGACGAATATTCCCCCGGCGGCAAGGCAGGCGCGCGCCCGGACCGGAGCGCTACGGTGTACACCCGGCTGGCCAAGCAGGCGTATCCTGATCTGCCGGTCATTCTGGGCGGGCTGGAGGCTTCGCTGCGGCGGTTCGCCCACTATGACTACTGGCTGGACACTGTGCTGCCCAGCATTGCGGAGGATTCAGGGGCAGACCTCATCAGCTTCGGCATGGGGGAGCACCAGACCGTGGAGATCGCGCGGCGGCTGGCGGCAGGGGAGCCGGTGGAGTCTATCACGGATGTGGACGGCACCTGCTATCTGACCGATTTCGAGCATCTTCCCCCCAAATATGTGGAATGCGCGGGCTACAAAAAGGTGGCCTCGGATAAGGTGGCCTACGCCAAGGCATGCCGCATCCAGATGGACAATCAGGATGTAGTCAGCGGCCAGATCATCGTGCAGAAACAAAGCGAGAAATATCTGGTGCAGAACCTTCCTGCCAAGCCCCTTGTGCGCTGGGAACTGGATAAGGTGTATGCGCTGCCCTATACCCGCCGCTATCATCCCATCTATGAACCGCTGGGCGGCGTGCCCGCCATCCGGGAGGTGCAGTTCTCCATCATCCAGAACCGCGGCTGCTTCGGCGGGTGCAACTTCTGCGCCATCCAGCTCCATCAGGGCCGCCGCGTCACCAGCCGCAGCGCGGACAGCATCGTCGCCGAGGCCGAGCGCATGACGCATGAGCCGGATTTCAAGGGCTATATCCATGATATCGGCGGGCCTACGGCAAATTTCCGCTTCCCCTCCTGCCGGGAGCAGATGCTCCGCGGCATGTGCTCCGGCGGAAAACACTGCCTTGCGCCCTCGACCTGCCCCCATGTCATCGTGGATCACAGCGATTATCTCAAGATCCTGCGGCGCGTGCGGGAGCTTCCGGGCGTAAAAAAGGTGTTCATCCGCAGCGGCATCCGCTTCGATTACCTGATGGCGGACCCCGACGATACCTTTTTCAAGGAACTGGTAGAGCATCATGTCTCGGGCCAGCTCAAGGTCGCACCGGAACACTGCGCCCCCAATACCCTGGCCTATATGGGCAAGCCGCCCATTGAGACCTTCAACAAATTCAAGGATAAATTCTATGAGCTGAGCAAAAAGGCGGGCAAGAAGCAGTATCTCGTGCCCTACCTGATGTCCAGCCATCCGGGCAGCACACTGAAAGACGCGGTCTATCTGGCGGAATATCTCTACAAAAACCATATGCGCCCTGAGCAGGTCCAGGACTTCTATCCCACGCCCGGCACGGTGAGCACCTGCATGTTCTACACCGGGCTGGACCCCTACACCCTGAAGCCGGTATTCGTGGAAAAGACTGCTGAGGGCAAAGCGCTCCAGCGCGCCCTGCTGCAATATTATGAGCCGCGCAACGCGGAAAAGGTGGTCAAGGCGCTGAAAATGACCCATCGGGAGGACCTGATCCCGCTGCTGGTGCCCGCCGAGGGCCGCCGCGCCGTGCAGCGCAGCGCCCGCAGAGAAGGCCCGGCTGATGTGACCATCCATGCCGACGGCAGCTATACGGTGCGGCCCGGTCCGAAAAAGCAGGGGAGCAGGGCTGCCAGCGTACCTCAGCGGCAGCCCAGCCCCGGCGCACGGTTCGCGCCTCATGGCCTGTCCAACCGCAAACCCGCGGCTCAGACAAAAAATCAAACGAAGGGAACAAACAACAAGTGGAACGACACAAAAAAGAAAAAATGATCTCTGAACATTCAGTCCGGCGCGGTCTGCATCCGTTGCGCCGCCTTGCGGCTCTGGCGCTGGCGGCTGTGCTGGCGCTTGGCCTGTCCGCGTGCGGCAGCGTGGGCGCGGCAGTCTCGCCGCCTCCCGCGGTGGGGAGCAGCTCCTCTGCGCAGCCGGGCGAGGATGCCGCGTTCGAGATGCACTTTATTGATGTGGGGCAGGCGCTGAGCGTCCTGGTCCAATGCGACGGCCAATATCTGCTGTACGACGGAGGAAATGTGGACGACGGCAGCCTGCTGGTGTCGTATCTGGAGCATCAGGGCGTGGAAGAACTGGAATATGTATTCTGCTCCCACGCCCATGAGGACCATGTGGGGGGCCTGGCTGCGGCGCTGGCTTATTTCCCGGCAAATCACGTCTACGCGCCGGTGACGGAGGCCGAGACTGCCTGCTTCAAGAATTTTGTCAAGTATACGAAGCAGCAGGGCCTTGCGGTCGAGGTGCCCGCGGCGGGTACGGTCTGGCAGCTCGGCAGTGCGACGGTGCGCCTGCTCGGGCCGCTGCGGAAATATGATGGCACCAACAGCACCTCGCTGGTTCTGCGCATCGATTACGGCGGGGCCAGCTTCCTGCTCACAGGCGACATGGAGTCGGACGCGGAGCGCGACCTTGTGGAGAGCGGCGCAGACCTGAACGTCGATGTGCTTCAGATCGGTCATCATGGTTCCAGCA
>JBJERT010000357.1:0-2752 GCA_051882435.1 Faecalibacterium sp. | reverse complement strand
GGCGCAGCCCCCGCGCGCGGGAGCGCGCAAACGCTGGCCGCCGCTTTCCGTCTAACCCACAAACTCGCCCGCCCATCGCGCAGGCGATGGGCGCAGTAAAAAGTTTTTCGGTTCCTTTTTTCAAAAAGGAACAAAACCCCCGCTTTCCCTTTTGTTTGCAAAAGTTTTTCTTGCCCTATTGTATCCAAGCGGTTATAATAGAAGCAAGATGGGGCATCCGGCTCATGGGTCGGCTGCCCTGCGCCGGATGAATCCGACCAAACTGCAAAGCGATCTTCAGGAACCAACTGCTGTCAGGAGGAATTCTATGAGAAAAACCAAGATCATCTGTACACTGGGCCCGGCCACCGACAAGGAAGGCGTGCTGCGCGAGCTGGTAGCCAACGGCATGAACGTTGCCCGTTTCAACTTTTCCCACGGCTCCCACGAGGAGCACAAGGTCCGTCTGGAAGCGCTCAAGGCTCTGCGCGAGGAGCTGGACAAGCCCGTGGCCGCCCTGCTGGACACCAAAGGCCCCGAGATCCGTCTGCGGGACTTCAAGAACGGCGTCGAGCAGCTGGAAGTGGGCCAGACCTTCACGCTGACCACCCGGGACGTGGAAGGCACCAATGAGATCGTCTCCATCACCTACAAGGACCTGCCCCACGACGTGGCCGCAGGCGGCTATATCATGCTGGACGACGGCCTCATCAAGCTGCGCATCCGCTCGGTGAACGACACCGACATCGTGTGCGACGTGCTGAACAACGGCAAGATCAAAAACAAAAAAGGCGTCAATGTGCCGGGCGTCCATCTCTCCATGCCCTATATGAGCCAGCGCGACCGCGATGACATCATCTTCGGCATTCAGGAGGGCTTCGACTTTATCGCGGCCTCCTTCGTGCGCACCGCGCAGGACGTCTATGAGATCCGCAACCTGCTGAACGAATACGATTCCCGCATCCGCATCATCGCCAAGATCGAGAACCGTGAGGGCGTGGAGAATATCGACAGCATCCTTGCCGCGGCCGACGCGGTCATGGTCGCCCGCGGCGACCTGGGCGTCGAGATCGACTTCACCGAGCTGCCCGGCATCCAGAAGAACATCATCGACCGTTCCTTCTCCTTCGGCAAGCCCATCGTCACCGCCACCCAGATGCTGGACAGCATGATGGTCAACCCGCGCCCCACCCGCGCCGAGATCTCGGACGTGGCCAACGCCATCTATGACGGTACCTCGGCCATCATGCTTTCGGGCGAGACCGCCGCGGGCTCCTACCCGGTGGAAGCGCTCAAGACCATGTCCGCCATTGCCGAGCGCACCGAGACCGAAGAGCATTACCGCGGCCGTCTCACTGCGCACCTCAACGCGGGCGGCAAGATCAGCGTCAGCGACGCCACGGCTCACGCTGCCTGCCTCACCGCGCAGGACGTGAACGCCAGCGCCATCGTCACCGTGTCCGAATCCGGCAGCACGGCCCGTCTGCTGAGCAAATACCGCCCGGTTCAGCCCATCATCGCCTGCGTCATGCGTCCGCAGGTGCAGCGCCAGCTGGCGCTGTCCTGGGGCATCACCCCGCTGCTGATGCCTCTGGCCCACAGCACGGACGAACTCATCGAGAAGTCCACCTCTCTGGCCGAGGAGCACGGCTATCTGCACAACGGTGAGCTGGCGGTCGTGACCGCGGGCGTTCCCGTGGGCGTCAGCGGCACCACCAACATGGTCAAGATCCACATGGTGGGCAACTGTCTGGCCACCGGCGTCGGCCTGGGCCGCGAGGACACCGACGTGACCAGCGCCACCGGCAAGGCCTGCGTCTGCCGTACGCTGGACGAGGTCCGCGCCAAGTTCAAGCCGGGCATGGTGCTGGTGGTGCCCTCCACCTCCAACGAGATGCTGGCCTTTGTCCGCGACGCGGCCGCTCTGGTGGTCGAGGAGCCGGGCCTGAACAGCCACGCCGCCATTGCGGGCAAGGCGCTGCTCAAACCCACCATCGTAGGCGCGGCAGGCGCGACGGCCCATATCCGCGACGGTCTGGACATCGCGGTGGACTGCGCCCACGGCAGCGTCCAGAGCCTTCAGGCCTGAGGCGGGAGGCGGACCCCGAAAATGGAACGCATCGCAAGTTTTTGCGTGGACCACACCCGGCTCGAGCGTGGGATGTACCTGAGCCGTCAGGACGGCGACGTGCTGACCTGGGACATCCGCATGAAGCGCCCGAATCAGGGGGATTATCTCTCTACGGGCGCGGCCCACACGCTGGAACATCTGTTCGCCACCTATGCGCGCAACAGCGCGTACAAAGAGGGTGTCATCTATGTGGGGCCGATGGGCTGCCGCACGGGCTTTTACCTGCTCACCCGCGGCCTGATCCCCGCCGAGGCTCTGGCCCTGACCGTGGAGTCCTTCCGGTTCATGGCAGGCTTTGACGGACCTGTGCCCGGCGCCAGCGAAGTAGAATGCGGCAACTACCGCGACATGGACCTGCCCGCCGCCAAGGCAGAAGCCGCCGCCATGCTGCCTGTACTGGAAGCACTGGACGCGGACAAGCTGCATTACTGAGGTAAAACAAACGCATCCCCTGCGCCCGGAAACAGGTGCAGGGGATGTTTTTGTTCCTTTTTCGAGAAAAAGGAAGTCGGGTTGCGCTGTTCTGATTTTATGCTTCGGCCTTGAGCGGCCTCGCAAAAATCAGAGCGCGGCCCCAGCCTCGCCTTCCTGTTTCCGCCGCTGGCGGCGGTCGGCTCCGCTGCAAAAAAGCTTTTCAGTCGC
>JBJERT010000356.1:12480-13641 GCA_051882435.1 Faecalibacterium sp. | reverse complement strand
TTCCTTTTTTTCAAAAAAGGAACAAAAAATCCCCCGGCGCTTGCCGGGGGACCCGGTCAGAGAAAGCAGGCTCTGACACGATAAGAGAAGATAGAAGAGAGCGGTTTAATCTTCCGCCATGCCGATCAGGTCGAACTTCTCCGTGGAAACGGTCACGGTGAAGTCCTTTTTGTCCGGCTTGGGGAACTTGACCCAGATGGTCCGGTCGGGCAGATGATAATACCAGCCTGCGTCGGCTGCCTCCCAGACGTCGCGCACGATGAACTGAGGCACTGTCCTGCCGTCCACCGTGACCCAGAACGCACCCTTTTTCTTGCTTACCAGCTTGAGGGTCATGCGCTCCACCGGAGACGCATAGCTGCCCTCGGTCGCAAAGCGAATATCCGTGCGGTCGCCCGCCTTGACCGAGATGGTGGTCCTGGCATAAACGCCTTTCTTGTAGTCCTCCGTGTGTCCGTCATCATCATACAGCACAAAGCTGGTGTCGGTCTCGGCGGCGATGAGCAGATCGAGCTGGCGCATGGTATCGCGCAGGATGTGCTTGACATCCTCCGTAGTGGCGACGATGGCAGAGCCGCGCAGGAACATGGGGATGGAGGCCAGCGTGACCGGGATTTCGATGGTCTGGCCGCCTGCATAGGCGCGCAGGTTGTCGCTCATATCGTACCAGGTGCAGCCCGCGGGCAGGTAAACAGTGCGGCTCGTTGCGCCCTTCTCCACCACATTGGCCACGAGGATGCTCTTGCCGAACAGGAAAGTCAGGTTCTTGTCGGTGTAGCAGTTGGGATCGTCTGGGAACTCCAGGAACAGCGGACGCCACGCGGGCATACCGTTCTGGTTGGACTCGTACATCAGAGAGTACAGATAGGGCATCAGGCGGTAACGCAGGGCGTAGGCCTCGCGGATATAGGGCAGGTTCTCCTCATACATCCACGGCTGGGTGACGGTATTGTCGTTGTTGGCGGAGTTGAGACAGAAGCGGGGCTGGAAGATGCCGTTTTGCAGCCAGCGCAGCAGCAGCTCGGCCTCCGGTGCGGGGCCGGCAAAGCCGCCAATGTCACAGCCCATATTCGAGCAGCCCGACAGGCCCATGCCCAGGATCGTGGCGATGTTGAACTTGACGGTGCGCCAGTCGGTGAGGTTGTCGCCGCCCCAGACCTG
>JBJERT010000356.1:0-12380 GCA_051882435.1 Faecalibacterium sp. | reverse complement strand
AGTGCAGGATCTTCAGCTCGGCCATCGTGCCCTTTTTGCCCTCGAAGTCGCACTGCGCCTCGCGGTCCTCGACACCGTCCATCTCGCAGTTGTCGTTCCAGACGGTCTTGGTACCCATCTTGAGGATATTTTCTTCCAGAAGCTGCTTCCAGGTATTGCGGCCCGCTTCACCGGTGAAATCGAAGAAGCGCCCTTCGCCGCCCCACCAGCGTCCATAATAGGGCGCACTGCCGTCCGGGGTCTTGATGAACACATCGTTCTTCTCAAACAGGTCAATGTACGGGTGGTGCTTCAGGATGCCGGGCTTCAGGTTGGGGATGACGTTGATGCCCCGGGCGTTCATGTTCTCAAAAAACTTCTTCGGCTCGGGGAAGCGCTTGTAGTTCCAGTTGAACACATAGCGCAGGTTATCCTCCTCGCCGCTGGAGTAGCCGGAAGCCAGCCAGAAGTTGTCGATGAGGATTTCTTCCTTCTCGTGCTTATCGATGACCTTATAAATTTCCTCGTCGCAGTTCTTTTCCAGCTCGGCGTAGTACATCGTCGAAGCGCAGTAGCCCAGAGACTGCTTGGTGGGCAGCGCGCTGCGGCCGGTCAGCAGGGTGTAGTGGTCGAGGATGGAGGGGATATCCGGGCCGTTGAGCAGGAACAGGTCGATGTCGCCGCCGTCGGTCTGGTAGTAACAGTAGCGCTCCCAGTAGCCGGACAGCTCCTCGCCCAGATCGAACACGCAGTCATAGGAGTTGTGGTAGAACAGGCCCAGCGCGCGGCGGTCCACATCACTGACCCGGATGTAGAACGGGATGTGCTTATACATGGGGTCGCCGGTCTCCGGGTCGTGACCGATGGCGTCCTTGGGGGACATGCGCAGGCGGCGGCCTTTTTTGTCGAGGTGGCCGGTCTTTTCGCCAAAGCCGAAGAAATGGTCGTGGTCGCGGTCCACCTTGGAGAAATGGGTCAGGCGGCCCAGCTGATCCTTTTCAAAGGCGCGCTCCCGCAGGTCCTGATACAGCAGGCGGCCCTCTTTATCATACATCAAAAAGCTGAAGGGCTTTTTGTTGAGCACCAGCCGGACCGAAGCGGTCTCAAAGGAAAGCGTCTTTTCCTCCTCTACGCAGGGCACATCCAGCGCGGTGATGCGGGTGCGCTCGTCCTTGAGCAGCTCGTCCATGCGGTCGGGCCAGGCGGTGGTCACCAGCGTATAGGACTCCTCTGCCATGGGCGTGCCCTTGTCGAAGTGGACGCGGACACGGATGATATCATCGGTCAGGAAAACCAGCAGGACGTCCGCAGCGTCGCCGTGGATGAGCCAGCCATTTTCGATCTTTTCGTGAGATTCGTAACTGCGCAGCAGCATGAGCGTATCTCCTTTTCTCTTACATTCCGATCAGGTCGAACTGCTCGAACGAAACGGTCAGGTCGCAGTCCCGGGCAGGGTTGGCATATTTGACCTCGACGGCCTTCTTGCTCTGGCTGTAATACCAGCCCTCGGCAGCCGCGTCGAACTTGCGGCGGTTGAGGAAGTGCTCGATCCTGCGGCCGTCCAGCGTGACCCAGAAGGGGCTCTTCTCCTTGGCGATCATCTCCACCTTGACCGTCTGGACCGTATCCTCATAGCTGCCCTCGGAGGCGAAGTGCATGGTCACGCGCTCGCCCGCGGTGGTGGTGATGGTGGTCTTGCGGTAGACGCCAGCTTTGAAGTCGTTGCTCACACCGTCGTCGTCGTAGATCGTGGTGGTGGTGACGCCCTTGGGCGCGACGACCAGGTGCAGGTCGGTGGTGTGGTCGCCCTCCATGGTCATGAGCTGGTTGTCCGCCATCGCGATGACCGCGCCCTCGCGGATGAACATGGGGATCGATGCCATCGTGACCGGGACCTCGATGGTCTGGCCGCCCTCATAGCAGCGCAGCTTGTCGTTCCAGTCGTACCACTTGCACCCGGCAGGCAGATAGACCTTGCGGGTCTTGGCGCCCTCCTCGATCACGTTGGCCACAAGGATATCCCGGCCGAACAGGAACTCGAAGCTCTCGTCATAGACATTGGGGTCGTTCTGGAAGTCATAGACCAGCGCGCGCATGATGGGCGCACCGGTGCGGCTGGCCTCGTACTCGGCGCTGTACAGATACGGCGTAAAGCGGTAGCGCAGCAGGATCGCGTCCCGGATGAGGTCGGCGGACTCGCGGAACATCCAAGGCTCGGTCACGGTGTTGTCGTTGCTGGCCGAGTGGATGGAGAAGCGCGCCTGAAAGATGCCCTGCTGCACCCAGCGCACGAACAGCTCCTCGGTGGGGGCGGGGCCGGCAAAGCCGCCGATGTCCGCGCCCTCGTTGGGCTGGCCGGACAGGCCCATGCCGGTGATGATGGGGATATTGTACTTCAGGCTCTTCCAACTGGTGTAGTTGTCGCCGCACCAGGTCTGGGCGTAGCGCTGGATGCCCGCGCTGCCGCTGCGGCAGACCATATAGGGGCGGGCCTTGGCGTTGTGCTCCACGACGGCGTCCGCGCCCAGCTTGCACATGAGGGTGGACATGATGGGCTTGAGCTGGCCGATGGTGCCGCCCTTCCCGTCGAAGTCACAGGTGCAGTCCTTGTCCATGAGGCTGTCGTACTCGCAGTTGTCGTTCCACACCGAGTCGGTGCCCACATCGATGATCGCATCGGTCAGGTGGCGCTTCCATGCCTCGCGGGCCTCGGGCTTGGTGAAATCCCAGAACGCGCCGTCGCCGCCCCACCATTTGCCTACTCCGTAGGTCTCGGGGTTCTTGCTGTCCCGGACGAACACGCCCTCGGCGTTGAACTTGTCAAAATCGGGGTGGCACAGCAGGATACCGGGCTTGACGTTGGGCACGTTCTGGGCGTGCTTTTCGTTCATGGCGTGGAAGTAGGCGCTGGGGTCTTTGAAGCGGGTGGTGTTCCAGGTGAACACACAGCGCTTGTTATTATAGCTGGTGTAGCCGCTGGACAGGTGGAAGCCATCAATGGGGAAGCCTTCCTCCTTGATGGTGTCGATAAAGCCCAGCACGGCGTCGTCGCTGTCCTGCTCCAGCTCAGGATAGTACATGGAGCTGCCCTGATAGCCCAGCGCGCGCTTGGGCAGCAGAGCCGGGCGGCCGGTCAGCAGGGTGTAGTTGTCCACGATGCGGGTGATGGTGTCGCCGCCGATCAGGAAGCAGTCCAGGTCGCCGCCGTCCGCCTGGAAATAGGTGTAGCGGGGCCAGTAGTTGCTCTTTTCGCAGCCCATGTTGAACACGGACTCATAGAAGTTGTGATAGAACACGCCCACGGCCTTCCGGGTCGCGCGGTCGAGGCGGATGTAGAAGGGGATGTGCTTATACAGCGTGTCCATCTTCTCGGCGTCGTAGCCCATGGCATCGGTGGCACGCTCCCGCTGGAAGGTCTTGTTCTTGTCCAGCAGTCCCGCCTTTTCGCCAAAGCCATAGAAGCAGTCGTCCTCATTCATGCGGCTGTAAGCGGTCACGCGCTTGTTGGAATCCTGCACGAAGGGGTTGCCGGGCAGGGTGCTGTACAGCTCGGTGCCGTCGGCGCTGAGCAGGCGGAAGTTGATGGGGTCCCTGTCCACCACCAGCGTGACCTTGCCGGTGGCAAAGGTGATGGACGTTTCGTCCTCGCGGACCTCGGCGGCAAAGGGCTCGACCCGGGTGCGCTCGCCCTCGAACAGGCTGTCCAGACGGTCCTCCCACGCGGTGGTCATCAGGACATAGGATTCCTCCGCCAGCTCGCGGTCGAAGCTGGCGCGCACACGGACGATCTCATCGGTGACAAAGCAGACCTTCACGTCGGCATTGTCGGTGTGAAGCAGGAACGCGCCGTCCTTGCGCTCCATGCCGGTCAGACGGGTGCAGATCTCCATAGTTCAGTTCCTCATTTCTGTGTTTGATGCAAAAAGCCCCGTTCCCCCTCAGATATCGCAGGAATCCTCAGAGAAACGGGGGAAGTCAAAAAGTCAGGCGCTCAGGTCGGCTCAGAACATCCAGCCCATGTTCGGCACCAGGCCGCACAGATAGGGGACGCACAGCGCGATCGCGGGGATGAAGGTGACCATGAACAGAGCCACGACCATCGAAGCGAACAGCGGCACGATGTACTTGGTAACGCCCTCGATCTTGACCTTGCCGACGCCGCAGCCAACGAACAGGCAGGAGCCGACCGGCGGCGTGACCGAGCCGATGCCCAGGTTCATGATGAGCATGATGCCGAACTGCACGTCGCTCATGCCGATGCTGCGGGTGATGGGCAGGAAGATGGGGGTGAAGATCAGCACCGCCGGGGTCAGGTCGAGGAACATGCCCATCACCAGCAGGAACACGTTCATGACCAGCAGGATGACATAGCGGTTGTCCGAGATGCTCATCAGCGCGGCGCTGATGGCGGCCGGGATGCCGGAGTAGCTCATGACATAGGACATGATGGAGGAGGCCGCAATCAGGAACAGGATGGTGGCGGAGCTTTCCATCGTATCCGCCAGCAGATTGTAGAAGCTCTTGAAGGTCATCTCTTTATAGAGGATCGAGAGGACACCGCAGTACAGGCACAGCACGACACCGGCTTCGGTGGCGGTGAAGAAGCCTGCCAGAATGCCGCCCATGACGATGATGACCGCCAGCAGAGAGGGCACCGCATCGATAATGATCTTGAGGGCGGGGTCAGGGTCTTTTGCCGCCGAGGACTTGTAACCCTTGCGCACGGCGATGAACACCGCCAGACCGGCGACGCACAGGCCCATCAGGATACCGGGCAGATAACCGCCCATGAACAGCGCTGCGACGGAGACGCCGCCTGCGGTGATGGAGTAAAGGATCAGCGGACCGGACGGGGGGATCAGGATGCCGGTGGGCGCCGAGCAGATATTGACGGCAGCGGAGTAGTTGGGGTCATAGCCCTCGTCCAGCTCCAGCGGAGCCATGATCGAACCCATGGCGGAGGTGGCGGCCACCGAGGAACCGGACACTGCGCCAAAGAACATATTTGCCAGAACGTTGGTAGCGGCCAGATAGCCGGGCATCTTGCCCACGGCCAGGCGTGCCAGACGCACCAGACGCTTGGCGATGCCGCCCTTATTCATGATATTGCCGCCCAGCGAGAAGAAGGGCAGGGCCAGCAGCGAGAAGGAGTCGATGCCCGAGAAGCAGCGCTGTGCGGCCGTCAGGGCAAAGATCGCGGGGTCCATGCTGAACAGCGCGGTAAAGATGGAGGCGATGCCGATGCCCGCAGAGATGGGCACACCGGCCAGCAGCATCACGAAGAACGAACCGAACAGCAGCAGCGTAGCTTGTGCGACCATTATGCTTTACCTCCCTTTTTGGCATCCTTGCGGTCCGCATAAAGCTGGAGATACTTCAGCACGCGGGCCAGGATGATGAATACGCCGGAGATCGGCAGGATGGAGTACAGGAATTTGAAGGGGATGCGCATGACAGAGGACACGTTGGTGGCGTTCATGGTCAGCTTCCAGCCGCCGAACACGAACACATAGCCCACAAAGAACACGATCGCGGCCTCGATAAAAACGGTCAGGATCAGGTCGGCCACGCCCTTGGTGCGGCCCTTGACCAGGTCGAGGGCGAGGTGCTTGTCCTTATAGAAGCAGTAGGCCGAGCCGATCATGGAGGCCCAGATCAGGACATAGCGCAGGAACTCGTCGGTCACGGTGGAGGGGTTGCGCAGGATCCAGCGGGTGAAGATCTGCCAGGTGCCGCCCGCCAGCAGAGCAAACATCGCCACGGCCATCAGGAACCGCATGACCGTATCGAGGATTTTATCCAGTTTTTTCACAAGATCATCTCCTTGGTTTCAGTCTCCCCCCTTCTGCCCGGCGCGGTGCGGCAAGGCAGGCGCGCCGCGCCGGACACGGAACAAGGGGAGGTCAGAGAATATACATTCGCAAGGCTCAGGCCATCGCGCGGATCTCTTCCACGACCGCGTAGGTGGTGGGATTGGAGGTCTTGAGGTTCTCATAGATGGGCTGGACGGCATCCTGGAAGGCGGCGATATCCACATCGCGGATCATCTCCACGCCCTTTGCGGTAGCCGCGGCCAGCACCTCGTCCTCGAAGTTCTTCCACGCGGTCTTGTACTCGTCGGTGGCGTTCTTGGCGCACTCGGTCACAGCAGCCTTCTGCTCATCGGAGAACTGGTTCCAGATGTTGGAGGAGATGACCACCATATCCGGGATGCGGGTGTGCTCGTCGAAGCAGTAGAACTTGGCCACGTCGCCATGGTCGCGCAGTGCGGTAACGTTGTTCTCCGCGCCGTCGATGACGCCCTGCTGCATACCGGTGTAGATGTCGCTGTAGCCCATGACCGTGGCGGAGCCGCCCAGGCAGTTCATCATATCGATGGCCATCTGGCTGTCCATGGTGCGGATCTTCAGGCCCTTCAGGTCGGCCGGGGTGCGGATGGCCGTGGCCTTGGTGTAGAAGGAACGTGCGCCGGAATCCAGCCAGGTCAGGCCGCGGAAGCCCTGATCGTCGGTGGACTCAAACACGGTCTGGGCGGAAGCGCTGTCCATATAGGTGTAGTAGTGGGCCTGGTCGTCAAAGACGTAGGGCACAGAGAAAGCGTTGTACTTCTCGCTGAAGTTGCCCAGCGTGGAGGCGGAGACCTTGGCCATGTCCAGAGCGCCGGCCTGGATCTGGGAGATCATGTCAGCCTCGCTGCCCAGCGTGCCGTTGGGGATGATCTGGATGTTGACGCTGCCGCTGGTCTTGCTCTTGACCTCCTCGGCAAAGCTGGTGAGCTGGATGTGGACGGCATGGTCCTCGGCCAGATTGTGGCCCAGCTTCAGGTTGAAGGTCTTTGCGCCGCCGGAGGCGTTGCCGCCTGCGGTATCCTTGGAGCCGCCGCATGCGCTCAGCAGCGCGGACGCACCCACGACTGCCAGGACCTGACCGAACTGCTTGCGAGTGATCTTTTTCATAATTATTCTCCTCTTCTCTTCTCATAGGTCTATCTCACACAGCCAACCGGCTGTCTGGAACGTTTTCAGTCCGCGCTGCGGCGGAAGCGGTCTTTGAGCATCTGTACAAGGTCTTTCAGGGTCAGGCCCCACAGGCTCTTGGTGTGCTGCCAGTCTTTTCCGGTCTTTTTGGCCATCATCCGGGCGAACCGCTCGGGGCTGTTGGGCAGCAGGCTGCCTTTGGGGATCATCACCGCCATCTGGCGGCTCTGGAACAGGTAGAAGTATTGTTCGTCCTCCACCAGCCGGTCGATGCGGTCGAAGGGGATGTGCGCGCCGTTCTCCACATAAACACCGCCGTCGTTGATACGGCAGCTCACACGGCTCTCGGCGCCGCCCCGCTGCATGATAACGCCCTCGGCAGCGACCCGGCTGAGAAAGTCCGGCATGGCGAACATCCCGCACCCCACCAGCAGGCATAGCACCTTGACCGCCGCGGGCACACCCCCGAACAGCGCCAGCATGATGAGTGCGAAGGCAACGCCCAGCCACAGCACCCGCTGGAAGCCCTCGTAGGTATAGAACTCGGTGCGGAACATCCGGCGGATGGTCTCGTCGTTGAAAACGACCGATGCCTCGAAATGATTCTTGGAGGTCTGCATGGCGGCTCCTTCCCCAACGTCACGAAATGCGATATCCAAGCTTGTACATAAGCACAAAAGAAATGCTAAAAACCTTGATTCTTTCAACCACTTTGCTCTTGCTCGCCCTTATGATACTAAAAAACGCGTTGTTTTTCTCCCGTATTTGTGACCGGAATCTTGCATTTTGTGATGTGTGCTGATATACTAGGGTCAAAGCCGCAGCACTTCCGGCAAAAAGGAGGGATCCCATGGAGCTTTCCAATATTTGTCATTATACTGACAACATTCTGACCCAGGCGGAAGCGCGTCTCGAGCTGAGCGACAACCGCGTGATGGTCACATGGTACACGAACCAATATAATGAACAGTCGGTGGTCCACTCCCACCCCTATCACGAGATGGTGTTCCCCATCGGGGGCAGCAAGGTGCGCTATTCGGTCAACGGCAGCGTCTATCTGGTGTCGGTGGGGCAGTTCATCTATTTTCCGGCGCAGATGTATCATTCGGGTGTGTTCAATATCACCGGGCCGGTATCGGACCGGCTGGTCATCCAGATCGACGACAGTCTGTGGCAAAGCTCCCGCCGCAACGCCAACCTGATGGGGGTCGAGTGGATGCATGATGTGACCGTGCTGGACGAGGCCGCGTGCAGCCGCTGGGATATGCGCGGGCTGATCCTGCGCATGGCTCAGTCGGCGGGGCTGCACCCCAAGCTGCGGGATCTGGTGTTTGGCGCGCAGGTGGCGGAGCTGCTGCTGCTCGTCACCCAGATCACGGGCAGCGGCCAGACCCGCGCCCCCAGCAGCACCAGCGAACTGGTGGCCCGGGCCGTGGCGTATCTGCAAGCCCATTATCAGGAGCCGGGCCTGACCACCAGCCAGCTGGCGCAGGAGCTGTATGCCAGCCGGGAGCATCTGTCCCGGGCCTTCAAAGAATGTACGATGGAGAGCATCCACGGCTACCTGACTCATCTGCGGATGCAGCACTGCCGCCGCGCGCTGGCAGAAGGCGCTTCGGTGCTGAGCGCCTGTACCGAGAGCGGATTCCCGGATTACAGCAGTTTCCTCAAGACCTTCCGCCGCATGTATGGCGTCACACCCGCCGAATACCGCGCACAGTACCGCCGCCAAAGAGAACAGGGCGAGCGCGCGGGGGCGTAAGAACGGGGGTTTTGTTCCTTTTTCGAGAAAAAGGAACCTAAAAAGCTTTTTACTGCGCCCATCGCCTGCGCGATGGGCGGGCGAGTTTGTTGGTTTAACGGAAGGCGGCGGCACCGGTTTGCGCGCTCCCGCGCGCGGGGGCTGCGCCCGCGTTGCAGTAGAGCGCTTCTTGGCTCCCCCTTTGGGGCAACGGCGACGACCGCGGCCAGAGGCCGAAACAGGGAGGAGCTGTTGGGGCAGCGCTCTGATTTTTATGAGGCCGCTCAAGGCCGAAATAAAAATCAGCAAAGCGCAACCCGTACGCTGGCGCGGAGCGCCTGAGAGGGCGGCCTCACGCACGACCTGGCGGCGCAGGGTCAGGGCGACCAGAGGGGAAATTGTCTCGACTTTTTCTATATGTATAAAAAACCAAATATTTTTCTTTCAGTTTATTTTTGAGCCAACCTTTGCCTTTAGTTCACAAATAATTCATAATAAATTAATTTATAATTCATGCATCTCCGGTATATCTGTGTCATCCAGCGCACAGAACGCGCTGCGTCGGGTCCTGGCCTTTCCGCGGCAAAATGCCGCTGGTCATCCGGCGCAAAGTCTGCTATACTGGGAACATATGAAGCCGTGCTGCATGCCAGCCGGTGAAGGAAAGGAAACGTGAGGAACCATGAAGATCGGATTTATGGAGCTTGTCGTCATCGTCATCGTGGCGTTCGTCTTTATCGGCCCGGACCAGCTTCCCGTCTACGCGCGCAAACTCGGCAAGATGCTGCGCGAGCTGAAGAAGTATACCGGTGCTGCCTCCAAGGAGATCCAGGAGAACGTCGTCGAGCCGCTGAACGAGATCCAGGCCCCCCTCAAGGAGGCTGTCGCCCCCCTGACGGACATCAAAAAGGACATCGACGCCAGCATGAAGGACGTCACCAGCAGCTTCACCAACATCGGCAAGACCAGCAAGGCCGAAGCGGAAAAGGCCAAGGCTGAGCAGCCCGAGGAGGTCGAAGAACTGGAGGAGCTGGACGCCCAGCCTGCTGCCGCGGCCCCTGCGGACGCGCCCGCCGCGCAGCCTGTTGAGAACGCAGCCGAAAAGGCTGTGACCGCCGAGCCTGTAGCCGAGGCCGCAGCCGCAGCCCCTGCGGAAGAAGCCGCCCCCGCCGAGGAGGCCAAAGCCTGAACGCCGGGCCGCCTCTCCCCTTCCCACCCGAAGCACCCGCGCCAGCGGTTGTAAAAAGTATGATTTGAACATCCCCCGCCCGCCGCGGGCAGGGCCAACAAAAAGGAGCGTATACTTATGAGAATCGGACCTCAGGAACTTATTATCGTGCTCATCATCGTTCTGGTCATCTTTGGACCCAAGAACCTGCCGAAGCTGGGCAAGATGTTCGGCAAGACCATGAAGAGCTTCAAGGACGGCATCAACGAGGATGACGAGGATGCCCCCAAGACCGACAAGGCTGAGGCGAAGCCCGCCGAGAAGAACGACAGCGAGGAATAAATGGCTACAAACGTAAAGCGCAAAAAGAAGGCCGAAGTAATGGAGGAGGACGGCAGCATGACGCTGACCGGCCACCTCAAAGAGCTGCGGAACCGGCTGATCGTCTGCGCAGTGGTGTTTGTAGTCGGCGTGGTCGGTTTTCTGGCCGTCGCGGACAAGCTCATCGACCTGCTGACGGCTATGGCCATGAAGGCGAACTATACCTTTGTGTTCCTGGCCCCGCAGGAAAAGCTGATGCAGTATTTCCGCGTTTCGCTGGTGGCCGCCATCGTCATCACCATCCCGGTAGCGCTGTATGAGATCTACGCCTTTGCCAGGCCCGGCCTGAAAAAGAGCGAAGCGTTCTTTTTCAAAATGGTGCTGCTGCTGGGCACGGTGCTGTTCTGCGTGGGCGTGCTGTTCGCCTACACCATCACCCTGCCCTTCATGCTCAACTTCCTGGTCACGCTGGAAGGCGCGGATTACATCACCGCTTCCATCAGCATCGAGAGCTACATCAACCTGTGCATGACCATGTTCATCATCTTTGGCTGTGTGTTCGAGATGCCGCTCATCACGATCATCCTGGCTCGCATGGGCATCGCGAACCCCGAGCTGCTCAAAAAGGGCCGCGGTATCGCCATCGTGCTCATCTTCCTGGTCGCCGCCATCATCACGCCGCCGGACATCGTGTCCCAGTGCTTTGTCGCTGTGCCGATGATCCTGCTGTACTTCGTCAGCATCCTGCTGAGCCGCTTGTTCTACAAGCCCCGCGATACAGACGAGGACGAGGACGACGAAGAAGAGGAAGCGGACGAGGATTGAGTTTTTCTTTCTGGCTTTCCATTCCAGTCCAGACGCACCCCCGGAAACGAGGGTGCGTTTTTGCGTTCCGGCCTCTGTCCGATCTGACAAAAGGCGGGGCATTTTTCCGGCTGGTTGCACAAAATCGCACCGTCGGCCTGCTTTTTCCGCCAAATCCGCCAAAATTATGCTATACTGGTAGTTACGGATAAAAACGCGGCTGCTGCCGCAAGAAGAGGGTAATGAATCATGAAAGAATACGCATTTGGCATCGATCTGGGCGGCACCACCGCCAAAGTAGGTCTGTTCACCACCGCTGGCGCGCTGCTGGAGAAGTGGGAGGTCCCCACCGACACCTCCGACTCGGGCGAGCGCATCCTGCCCAACCTCGCTGCTGCTATTTTGGGCAAAATGGAGGAAAAAGGCCTTACGTCCGAGCAGGTCGAAGGCGTGGGCATCGGTGTGCCCGGCCCGGTGCTGGATTCCCGCATCGTTCCCATCGTCTGCGCCAACCTGGGCGGCTGGGGCCAGCAGAACGCGGCGGACAATCTCTCGCTGCTGCTGGGCGGACTGAAAGTTTTGGTGGGCAACGACGCCAACGTGGCCGCGCTGGGCGAGATCTGGATGGGCGCGGCCAAGGGCTGCCGCAGCGCCGTCATGGTCACGCTGGGCACCGGCGTGGGCGGCGGCGTGATCGTCGATGGCAAGGTCATTGACGGCGTACATGGCGCGGGCGGCGAGATCGGCCACATCACGGTCAACCGTCACGAGACCGCCACCTGCGGCTGCGGCAAGCACGGCTGTCTGGAGCAGTATTCCAGCGCCACCGGCGTGGTCCGCTGCATGAAGCTGCTTCTGGATGCCGAGCCGGACACGCCCTGTGTGCTGCGAGGCAAAGAGTTTGCGGCCAAGGATGTGTTTGACGCGGCCCGGGCAGGCGACGTGCTGGCCGCCCGCGAGGTGGACGACATGGCCGACACGCTGGGCGTGGCGCTGGCCAGCATCTCCGCGGTGGTGGATCCCGAAATGTTCCTGGTCGGCGGCGGCGTGGCCCGGGCAGGCGACGTTCTGTTCCAGCCGCTGGTCCGCCATTATCAGGAGTACGCCTTCCCCTCCTGCCGCCAGATCCCCATCCGCCAGGCCAGCCTCGGCAACGACGCCGGCATCTACGGTGCGGTGCGTCTGATCGTCGGGGAGTGATTTTTTGTTCCTTTTTCGAGAAAAAGGAACCGAAAAAGCTTTTCAAACGGCCCACACATCCGTGTGGGCCAAATTTTTTGGATGCAAAGAGAGCGGCACCGGTTTGCGCGCTCCCGCGCGCGGGGGCTGCGCCCTCGTTGCAGTAGAGCGCTTCTTGGCTCTCCCTCTGGGAGAGCTGGTGCCGCAGGCA
>JBJERT010000355.1:0-2762 GCA_051882435.1 Faecalibacterium sp. | reverse complement strand
ATCTCGTACTGTTCCTTGAGGATGGGCAGATCCTCGGCGGTCAGGGCACAGGGATCGTCCGGCTTGGAGACGACCGGCTCCATGCTCAGCTCCTTGAAGCCGAGATCTGCCATGTGGAAGATATCCTGGGTGAAATCCACGTTATTGTGGGTATAGGTGCCGCGGATGTAATAGCTTTTGTCTCCGCGGGCCTCCACAAACTTCTGGAATTTGGGCACGATGGTGTCGTAGCTGCCGCGGCCTGCATAGTCTTTGCGCAGGCGGTCGTGGACCTCGCGTCGACCGTCCAGGCTCAGCACAACGTTGCTCATCTCCCGGTTGCAGAAGTCGATGACCTCGTCATCGATCAGCATGCCGTTGGTGGTGAGGGTAAAGCGGAAGTTCTTATTGTGAAGTTTCTCCTGCTCCCGCGCGTAGGCGACAAGCTGCTTGACCACATCCCAGTTCATCAGCGGCTCGCCGCCAAAAAAATCCACCTCAAGGTTGCGGCGGGTCCCGGAATGTTCCACGAGAAAATCCAGCGCCCGCTTGCCCACCTCAAAGCTCATGAGCGCACGCTCGCCCTGATAGCGCCCCTGCGCCGCGAAGCAGTAGGAGCAGTTCAGATTGCAGGTATGCGCAACGTGCAGACACAGCGCCTTTACCACGGTATTGCGATTTTTGAAATCAAACGCAAGGTCTTCATAGAGATCGGGGCTCCAGAGCTTGCCCGCCTCTTTGAGCGCGGCGATATCCTCCAGACACTGGCGCAGGTCGGCCTCGGTCACGTCGGGGCGGTCGGAGTATTTCTCCAGCAGCGCCGCAACGATGGCGTCCGGCGTGTGGTCGGGATAAAGCGCGATGGCGTCATAGGCCACCTCATCCACCGCGTGGACCGAGCCGCTGCAGGTATCCAGCACGATGTTATAGCCGTTCAGCTGATACTGATGTACCATTTGGGGTTCCCTCCATAGCAAAAAAAATGCCGCCCGGCAAAGGCGGCATCAGGGTCAAAAAACTTACTTGTTGCTGTTCTCGCACTGCTGGTTAGCCACGCCGCAGGAGGTCTTGCAGGCAGACTGGCAGGAAGTCTGGCACTCGCCGCAGCCGCCGGTCTGGACGCTCTTGGTCAGGTCACGAGTTGCAATGGTCTTGATTCTTTCCATAATAGAAACCTCTCCAGTTCCAAAGATTTGATGCGCGATATAAAAACATTACGCAGGATTCTGCTCGTATGATAACACGCGCCGCGGCGTCTGTCAAGATTTTTTCTGGAGCAGCTCTCAGGCATACGCGGAAAAGCAAAAGCTCTACCGGGACGTCGTATCCGCAGGCGCGCCGGACAGCACCGTGTGCAGCCCAAGCTCCCGCGCACGGGCCAGCAGATAACGATAGCGGCACAGCAGCGCCTGACGCTCATAGATCCGCTGCTCGATGAGGTCCGGATCGACCTCCAGATCGAACATCATTTCATTGCGGCGCAGGCACAGCAGGCATTCTTTCAATTCTTCCTCCAGCTCGGGGTGATATCGTTCGTGCTCGATATCACGGGGGACACGGGCCGAGAGCATGCTCTGAGGAGAACGGGAACGGACTTCAAACATGATATCTTCCTCCTTGGATTTTGATTCCATTTTACGCTTTCACACAGCAGAATCTGCCAAACGGCGGAAAGCGCCCCGTTCTGTATGGATCCTTTCTTTTCTTTGATTTTTTGGCAAAACGCTCTTGACAAATCCACTTTGGATGCGTATAATAACTTACGTCGCAGGCCGACAGCCCTATTTTGGGGATTTGCATAGTGGTAGTGCGGTAGACTCTGACTCTACTTGTGGGAGTTCGATTCTCTCATCCCCAACCAAACGAGAACTAGGCGAACATTGTGCCATCCGAATGGTTGGTTCCATGTTCGTCTTGTTTTGTGTTATGCCAACAATTTCAAAGAACCATTAAAAAAAGCCCTGAACCTTTATGCAATCTGCATAGGTTCAGGGCTTTTTCGTTTCACTTTTCACTATTTTGTGATAATTTGCCGGAATATGTTATTTTCTGCCAAAATCCTGACAGGCCGATTTCAAATCGGTAAAATTTTTGTCAAAGGAGACATTGGCTTATGATTAGAATTTTACTGTCAACGCGCCTTGGCGAACGGCGCATGACGCAAAGCGAGCTTGCTCGCGCTACTGGGATTCGCAGCCAGACCATCAACGAGTTGTACCACGATTTCGCGGAACGCGTGAATCTGGACGATCTCGACCTCATCTGTGAGGCACTGGACTGTAACCTCGAAGATCTGATTGTGCGCGAACCCAACATCGAGCGCAGGGTCAAAGAGGTGCGACATATCCCCCAGACCGTGAGCAAGTCTCGCAAGAAATAACCCTTCTCCTGCCCGGATGTGTTATGCGCCCGGGCTTTTTTCGTCTGGCACATATTCCAGCAAATCGGCCGGCCGGCAATTCAGAACGGTGCAGAGTTTGTCCAGAACGTCCAGCGGAATATGCTTAACGGCGTTGTTGTTCATCCCCGACAGCGTGGGCTGCCGAATCCCGGTCATCTCGACCAAGTCTTTCTGTTTGATACCCTTTTCGGCGAGTACGGCTTTCAGCTTGATGCGAATCATGTAGGCACCTCCCTCTGTGCCTACTATATCACACGTTTCTGAAAATTGCAACGATTTTCGTAAAATAATTTACGAAAAATGTTGTTTTCCTATTGACATACGACGAAATTCGTAGTAAAATAAGGATGTAAGGCAGAGGTCGAAAGCCCCTTACAGAAAG
>JBJERT010000354.1:0-2766 GCA_051882435.1 Faecalibacterium sp. | reverse complement strand
TGGCCCTCTGATTAAAAGTCAGATGCTCTACCGGCTGAGCTACGAGCGCAAATATATCCGCAACAAAAACTATTGCCAAATAACTATACCACACCCGCACGAAAAAAGCAAGCCCTGTGGGCAAAAAAATCACAGTTTTGTATCGGAAAATACCAGATCGTCACACAATCAGCATGCTCATTTGATCAATGACACATTTGATATGCTGCACTGATCTTAGCCGGATGCCGTTGCAGAAATCCATTACGGTGCAGCGTCTGTGTTTGCCTTTGCAAACGCATTGCGCTGCCGTATGCTGTGTGCTACAATGGACGGAAAGAGTCTTTTATGGCTGTTTATATCGGCGGAAAACCCTTAACAGCAAAAGGAAAAGGAGCAGTCTTATGTGGTTTCTGTTTGCGCTTGGGTCAGCGGTATTTGCCGCTCTGACCTCTATTCTGGCCAAGGTCGGCATCGAGGGTGTCAACTCGACGCTGGCGACAGCCATCCGCACGGTCGTCGTGCTGGCAATGAGCTGGGGTATGGTATTTCTCACGCAGGCGCAGGGCGGCATCGGGGAGATCAGCCGTCGGAGCTGGATCTTTCTGATCCTTTCCGGTCTGGCGACCGGCGCGTCCTGGCTGTGTTATTATCATGCCCTGCAGATCGGTGCAGCCTCCAAGGTCGTGCCGGTGGATAAACTCAGTGTCGTCATTACGCTTGTCCTGGCGTTCGTTTTCCTGCATGAACCATTCACGGCCAAAAGTCTGATCGGCTGTGCGCTCATTGCAGCGGGAACTCTGTTTATGGTATTGTAATTTTTTCGCCCGGACGTCCTCAATAAAAGCGCCCTGGAGATGTAAAATCTCCAAGGCGCTTTTTCAGTGACGGCCCAAACGCCCCCGGTTCGGGCGTCATCCGTCCAGGTGATGTTTTTTGCAAAACCACTTGCTGATCGCATACATCGCACACCAGATGACCACAGCGAGGATCAGATAAAAGGGGTCTCGCAGCGAGCTGACCACGGACTGGCCAAAAATAGCCATCATTCCCACCATGATGCCCTTGGCGCCCAACAGCGTGAGCAGATAA
This sequence comes from Faecalibacterium sp., assembly GCA_051882435.1. GTDB lineage: Bacteria > Bacillota > Clostridia > Oscillospirales > Ruminococcaceae > Faecalibacterium. The sequence continues at coordinate 1,695 of JBJERT010000354.1, read as the reverse complement.
CGGCGCTCATCAAAATCCGAAATGCCGAAAGCCAGATGCAAAAAAGCAGTCGGCGTGAAAGGCAGCACCGCCAGCATGAACAGCGAGGCCGTCCCAAACCGGTTGACCCAGCGCTCGGCCTTTTGCAGCATGGCGAAGCGATGGGCGTATTTCCAGAAAAAACGTTTGACGACGCGCCGCCAGAACAGGAACATGATCCCCCCGCCCAGCGCTACGCCGATCCAGCTGTACAAAAAGCCCAGCAGCCCGCCGTGGGCCGCAACGTTGATGGCCACAATGGCGATGAGTGGCAGAGGCGGAAAAAAAGATTCCACCAGCGCCAGAAGGATGGGCGCTACCGGCCCCAGCCCCTCAAACTGTTCCAGCAGTGTATTCCAAAATTCCAGCGTACCAAGCTGGCGCAGTTCTTCCAACCAGATCCCTGCCATCGTGTTTTCTCCCTCCGCTCTGTGCGCGTGATCGGCCGTTTTCCACAGAAAGGTCGATGTTAGTATATCCGTATCCTATGAAAAGCGCGTGAACAAATTTTGAGCATTTTGGTATGATCCTGCGCTTTTCTCTATGAATACGATCCAGAACGGCAGTTTTCTGCACAAAGGAGATACTTATTTTTGAGCAGCGGCTTTTTCGGCATGCGCGCGCATCCGTTCCACCTGAAGGGCGCGCTGCTTGTCCCATTGAGCCAGCAAAGCTTTATCCGGCATCTGTACGCAGCGGGCATAGGTCCAGTGCAGGCCGTCCCGCCGTGCGAGGCGGAAACGCAGGAAAGCCCCTTGCCCTGCTTCGCCCGCACCGCCGCGGCAGCGCGGACACTGGGCCAGCGTGTACCAGCTGTTGCTGCCCTTCTTGAGCCAGATATCGTCCGGCTCCAGCGGTGTGCCGCACACCGGACAGGGCGCATGGCCGATGGCCGGGTCTATGCGCCAGCGGTATTGTTCCACGTTGCCGCAGAAAAGTTGAAAATCCCGATAGTCTCCCGGCGCAGGGCAAAGGCTCTGGCGCAGAGACTGCGCCTCGGTGGGATACGCCGCCAGCCCGGCGCGCAGATCGAGGCAGCGGCACACGTCGGCGGTGTACAGGGTGTCGGACAGCGCGTCGTGGAAGGGCCGGTCCATGGGCAGCCCCAGCCGGGTGACGACGCTTTCCAGCGTCATGCCCTCGCCTTCCTTGCGGGGATGCTCCCGCAGGAAGATCTGCTGCAAGTCGTACCAGACGGTGGGACGGCTCTCGTCCAGATTGCACAGGAACAGGTTCTGTTTCAGCACCGGTACGTCGTCCAGGCCCCACTCAGCAAATTCCGCGTCCGGCCCGCACCAGCTCATGAAGCGGCGCAGGCCCTGCGTGATGGGTTCGCCGCGGTCCAGATCGGCCTGCGTCAGGCCCGTGACCTTGGCGATATGATGCTGCAGCTTGCGGAAGATGCGCGGCCGGAGATGGATGGAAAAGGTGTCCAAAACTTTGGCGTCCTCGTCGATCTTCACCGCGCCGATCTCGATGATCTCGCCACGGAGCGTCTGCTCTACCCCGTGATAGTTAAAGGTGTACGGCTGATAGCCGATGTTCCATTCCAAATCAAATAAAACCAGATTGCGCTGCGGCATGGCGTTGTCGTTCCTCTCATTTCTTACAGGGATGGGGCGGGGAGATACGGGGGTTTTGTTCCTTTTTTGAAAAAAAGGAACCGAAAAAACTTTT
>JBJERT010000353.1:0-2771 GCA_051882435.1 Faecalibacterium sp. | reverse complement strand
GTTTGTCTCTTTGTTTCTTGTGTTGTTACTCGTCCAGTTTCTCGTCGTCCTCAGCGGCGGGAGCCTCGGATGCGGCGGCTTCGTCGGCGGCCTCCATCGCGGCGAGCTGCTCCGCGGTCGGCTCGGCGGCGTCGCCCTCGTCGGCCTCGACGGTAGCGGTCTGGGCGTCGTCGTCGTGGTCGGTGCGGGCCAGAACGTTCACCTTGTCCGTCTCGCCCAAGCGCATCACGCGGACGCCGCCGCCATAGCGGCTTTGCAGCGTGATATCCGACGCGTGCAGCCGGATAATGATGCCTTCCTGACTGCCCAGCAGAACGTCGTCGGTGTCATCCACAATTTTGACTGCCGCCACCTTGTCCTTGGAAGCGTCATAATTGCGGATGCCCTTGCCGCCGCGCGCGGTGATGCGGTAGGTGTCGATCTCCGAGCGGCGTCCCTTGCCGTTCTCGGTCACGGTCAGGACCGTGGCGCCCTCGCGGCAGATGCACACGCCCACCACCTCGTCGTCCGGGGCCAGCCGGATGGCGCGCACGCCGTGGCCGTTGCGGCCCATGGGGCGCGCGTCCTCCTCGTTGAACCGAATCGCCTGGCCGTTGCGGGTGGCTACGATGAGCATATCATGGCCGGAGGTCAGGCGGGTCCACGCCAGCGCGTCGCCCTCATTGAGCGCGATGCCGATCAGGCCCGTCTTGCGGATATTGGCGTACTGCTCCAGCGGAGTGCGCTTGATGAGGCCCTGCTTCGTGACCATGGTCACAAAGCCGTCGCCGGAGCTGTCTTTGGCGCTCTGACGCAGCATATTGGTGACCTTTTCGCCCTCGGCAAGCTGCAGAAGGTTGACGATGTTCGTTCCCTTGCCGGTGCGGCTGCTCTCGGCGATGGTATAGCCCTTGAGCCGGAAAATGCGGCCCCGGTCGGTGACGAACAGCACATAATCATGCGTCGAGCCGACGAACATTTCCTGCACGATGTCCTCTTCCTTGCGGGTCATGCCGGAGATGCCCCGGCCGCCGCGGCGCTGGGCCTGATAGGTCGCCTTGAGCTGGCGCTTGATATAGCCCGCCTCGGTGAGGGTATAGACGCACTGTTCCTCGGCGATGAGGTCCTCGATATCCACCTCTCCGTTGACCGTCTCGATCTCGGTGCGGCGCTCGTCGCCAAAGCGGCGCTTCATCTCCAGCAGCTCGTTCTTGACGATCTCCAGCACGCGGCTGTCGTGGGCAAGGATGTCCTTCCAGTCCTCGATCTTGGCACGCAGGCCGCCCAGCTCCTCCTCGATCTTGAGGATCTCCAGTCCTGCCAGACGTCCCAATTGCAGCTTGACGATGGCGTCCGCCTGCGGGTCGTCGAAGCCGAAGCGCTCCATGATGGCACTCTTGGCCTCGGCCATGCCGCCCTTGCAGGCGCGGATGGTGGCGATCAGCTCATCCACGATATCGGTAGCCTTTTTCAGGCCCTCGAGAATGTGGGCACGTTCCTCGGCTTTTTTCAGGTCATATTGGGTGCGGCGGCGCACCACTTCGTCCTGGAACTCCACATACTTCTGGATCATCTGCTTCAGGGTGAGCACGCGGGGGATCTTGTGGTCGATGGCCAGCATGATGACGCCCACGGTGTCCTGGAGCTGGGTGTACTGGTAGAGCTGGTTCAGCACCACCTGCGGGTTGGCGTCCTTGCGCACGTCGATGACGATGCGCATGCCCTTGCGGGAGGTCTCATCGTTCAGGTCCACGATGCCGTCGATGCGCTTGTCTTTCACAAGGTCGGCGATGCTCTCGATGAGCCGCGCCTTGTTGACCATATAGGGGATCTCGGTCACGATGATCTGGCTGCGGCCGTTCTTTTTCTCCTCGATGGTGGCGCGGCCCCGCAGGGTGATCTTGCCGCGGCCGGTGGCGTAGGCGGCGCGGATGCCGCTGCGGCCCATGATGATGCCCGCGGTAGGGAAGTCCGGGCCTTTGATGTGCTCCATCAGACCGGCCAGGTCGATGTCGGGATTCTCGATATAGGCCACGCAGCCGTCGATGACCTCGCCCAGATTGTGGGGCGGGATGTTGGTGGCCATGCCCACCGCGATGCCCTGGCTGCCGTTGACCAGAAGGTTGGGGAAGCGGCTGGGCAGCACACTGGGTTCTTTTTTGGTCTCGTCAAAGTTGGGGTCCCAGTCGATGGTGTCCTTGTCGATGTCGGTGAGCATCTCCACGGCCATGCGGCTCATGCGGGCCTCGGTGTAACGGTAGGCGGCCGGAGGGTCGCCGTCCACGGAGCCGAAGTTGCCCTGGCCGTCTACCAGCGGGTAGCGCAGCGAGAAGTCCTGCGCCAGACGCACCATGGCGTCGTAGACCGACGCGTCGCCGTGGGGATGGTAAGAGCCAAGCACCGCGCCCACGGTGTCGGCGGATTTGCGGTAGGCGTGGCTGGGGTCGTTGCCGCGCTCGTGCATCGTGTACAGGATGCGGCGGTGTACCGGCTTCAGGCCGTCGCGGACGTCCGGCAGCGCGCGCGATACGATGACCGACATGGAATAGTCCAGAAATGCCGTCTCGATCTCTTTCTTTACATCCCGGATGATCATTTTGGTACCGCTGCCCGGTATCATCACATAATCTTCTTCCATTTGTTCCTCCGAGTTTTTGTTTTTGTTCCTTTTTCGAGAAAAAGGAACCGAAAAAGCTTTTCACACGGCCCACACATTCGTGTGGGCCAAATTTTTATCTATGCACAGGTTTTCGGCACTGGTTTGCGCGCTCCCGCGCGCTGGGGCTGCGCCC